>CAMJXI010000045.1 GCA_946409675.1 uncultured Lactobacillus sp.
CCACCGAGATCTACACTCTTTCCCTACACGACGCTCTTCCGATCTGCTGTGTTCAAAAGCGCCATGCCCTGCATCAATGGATACAAGATACCTGACCAAATCTGACCCTTGTAAGTAGTCTTTTTGACCTGATCATTGTGCTTTACAAAACCAGCAATAGAATCCTCTTGCAGACCATTGGTGATGATGATCTTTTGACCCGTAATCTGTTCATTGATATAGCCGTTCATCTTACCGATGTCGTCTTGTTGACGGTTAACGAACTTCTGCGCGTTTTTGATAACGACAAAAGCTACGATAACAGCTATCGGCGTTGTTGCAATAGTAATCCAGGCCATAGTAACGTTCTGCCTGAACATCATCCAAACCATTCCGATGAACAATGTGAAACTGAACATCACTTCGTAAAGCGCCTGGTTCATTGCGTTGAAGATGTTATCGAGGTCACTCGTATATCGCGCCAAGATGTCACCATCTGAATGTGTATCAAAATAGTTAATGCGAAGACGTTGCATTTTGCGGAATAAACCCACACGCATCGTGCCAGTAGACTTACCAGCAATTCGCGCAATCACAATCGAGCTAATCAGCATTGCAATAGCATTGGCCACATAGAATGCAACTAGCTTGATCAACGCATCGTAGAATCCGGTTTTGGAAGCAGCTGCGTGTGTCGCTGGGTACGCCCAGGATTGCAGATACTCCGTCAACTTAGTGAAGGCTTCACCCATGAATACTGGGGCCTGCACCTGTAGGTAAGTAGAGATGATTGTCAAAAGCAGGACAACCGTCATGCCCTTCCAATACTTACTTAAATAATGGTAATAAAATTTGCCGGCACTCTTTAAGTCACTCATGGCTACACCTCCTCCAATGCTTTCTGTGTTGCATAAATCTCTTGGTAAATCTTGTTTGTCTTACGTAATTCTTTGTGTGTACCCACACCGACCAACTTGCCTTGATCTAGCACCAAAATCTTATCCGCCTTTACAATAGAAGAAATCTTCTCGGCGATAACAAATGTTGTTGTACCTGCAAGCTCTTGATCGAGTGCTTCTTGAACGAGTTTCTCCGACTTGGCGTCAAGCGCACTTGTCGAGTCGTCCATGATCAAAATTTTTGGTTTCGCGATTACACCACGCGTAATTGAAAGTCTTTGTTTTTGGCCACCAGAGAAGTTTGCTGAACGTTCTTCAACTTCAGCATCATACTGGTTATCCAATTTTTCTATAAATTCTGCTGATTGAGCAACTCCTGCTGCCCAACGCATTTCTTCAACAGTTGCATCGGGCTTACCTTGGCGCAAGTTATGTGAAATTGTCCCTGAGAACATCGTTGAACGTTGCAGTACGAATGAAATTGTTTTGCGCAATGACTCTTCGTTAACTGTCTTCAAGTCTTGACCGCCAACCTTGATGACACCTTCGGTAGGGTCGTAAAGTCTTGGAATCAATTGAGCCAGCGTCGACTTACCGGAACCCGTCGCACCCACAACACCAATCATTTCACCAGGTTTTGCAGTGAATGAAATGTCATCCAAAACTTTTTTGTCATCGTTTGGATATTGGAAAGAAACGTGATCAAACTCGACCGACGCATCCAACTCAACTGGGGCAACGTCTGGATATGTGAGTTCTGGTTCTTCGTCATAGATTTCTTTCAGACGCGCCAATGAAACGAAGGCACGAGAAGCACCGGTCATCATGAAGCCACCCATGACGACGGCGAAAAGAATTTGCATCAAGTAGCTGATGAAGGCCTGCGATGCACCCAATACGCCAGGATCGTTAGTTACCATGTTCCCAACCAACAGCACAACCACAGCAACAGCCATGTTACCAACTAAGAAGAAGCTGGGCATCAAAATCGAGAAGAGGTTACCGATTTTGATTGTGACATCGGTCATCTCATCAGAGGCCTCTGAAAACTTGTCGATTTGTTCAGTTTCCTGCACAAACGACTTAACGACACGCATTCCCATCAGGTTTTCACGTGCTAATGTGTTGTTCTTTTCCATCATGATTTGCATCTGACCGAAGAACTTACCCATTTTTGTAAAACTGATCATCGCAGTCGTCATTATTAGGACAAGCATCACGATAATCACCCACCAAAGGCTTGGCATGACAACGATTGCGAGAATAAACGAACCAATGAAAAGCACCGGAATTCTCGTCAATTGTTGGAGCAAACTCATGACTACCATCTGAACTTGGTTGATATCATTTGTTAGACGAACTACCAAGTTTGAGGCTGAAAACTTCTGGATGTTACCGTATGAAAATGTTTGAATCTTGCGGTATGCGAGTTCACGCATATCGGCCGCGATTGATTGTGAGGCTCTCGCCGAGAAAATCGTGTTGATAATTCCGGCAATAATTCCAAGAATGGCAAGTCCCATCAACTGAATACCCAAATCGTAGACAGTTTGTTTGTCGTTCTTAAGAATTGCATTGATCATGTTTTACAACAATTTTGGTTGCCATAGTGTAGCAAAAGCAATTACAACCATCGCACCAGTAGCTATTGTTACATCAGACCAATATTTCTTTAAATATAACCCTAGTAGTTTCATCCCAACCTCCTTAAAATCACAAATAGATACAAAGTATAAGGAATATAAATAACTAAGTCAAGAAATTTGGTATTAAAAAAAGCCCTCTTACGAGGACTTTTTGACCGCTTAGTCAATGGGGGGCGGTTGTTAGAGCTATTTATTTTTTTGTATGCTTTTAGAACGTCTTAGGTCGCGCTCTTTATATACGCGCTCCACCACATTGAGAACTCAGTTCCTAAACGCGCTCCACCTCGCAACTTCCTCCGCCTAACTTCTTGTCATCTCAATTACTTCATAATTGCTTGCCAAGTTCGTTAGTGCTCAGAAGCTGAACGTTCGGTGTCGCGCTCTTTTTTCCTTAAATAGCTTCCGTCGTATCTACATCGAAGAAGTGTGCCTTGTTTATATCAAAGCCCATTGCCACCTCTTCACCCGGATTATGGAAGTCACGTGCATCTACAGTTGCCACGAACTCTTCATCACCCATTTGTGCATAAAGTTGGCTGGTTGCACCCAATAATTCAGATACAACAACTTTTGCATTTACGACTTGATCTGGCCAGCTTTGTAAGAAGGAATTTTCAGTATGAATATCTTCAGGACGAATACCGAAGACAATTTGCTTACCATTATAGCCATTATTCTCAAGCACTTTCGCTCTACCTTCTGGCACTTGCAGATTCAAACCTTTTTCATTATGGATGCGGCCATCTTCATAGGTCACATTGAAAAAGTTCATTGATGGCGAGCCGATAAAACTAGCAACAAATTGGTTTTTAGGATGGTCGTAAATTTCTGCTGGTGTACCAACTTGTTGAATCTTACCAACTGACATAACAACAACTCTGTCAGCCATCGTCATCGCTTCTGTTTGATCATGCGTTACGTAGATGGTCGTTGTGTTCAAACGTTGATGAAGCTTAGCAATTTCAGCACGCATCGAAACTCTTAATTTTGCATCTAAGTTTGATAGAGGTTCATCCATCAAAAAGATTGGGGCATCACGTACGATTGCACGGCCCAATGCGACACGTTGCCGTTGTCCACCAGATAAGTCTGCAGGACGACGCTCGAGGAATTCAGTCAAGCCAAGAATCTCAGCTGCTTCCTTAACTCGTGCATCGATATCAGCCTTGCTGTATTTACGTAATCTCAGTCCAAATGCCATATTTTCGTAGACCGAAATGTGTGGGTACAAAGCATAGCTTTGGAAAACCATTGCAATATCACGATCTTTTGAAGGCAAATCGTTCACAACTTCACCGTTGATTTTCAAATCACCTTTTGAAATATCTTCAAGGCCAGCAATCATTCGTAAAGTTGTACTTTTACCACATCCTGAAGGTCCAACGAAAACGATGAATTCCTTGTCTTGAATGTGTAAGTCGAAATCCATTACTGCGTAATGGTCTGACTTTGGATATTCTTTATATATATGTTCTAAATCAATTTGTACCATGATTAGTGGATCCTCTCATAATTAATTTTATCCTTTAACTGCACCACTGGTGATACCTTCAACGTAGTAACGTTGCATGAAGATGAACAAAATGGTGATTGGAATCGCGATAACCACACATCCTGCGGTGAAGGTCATGAACAGACTATTTTGCGTCGTCTTTGTCATCATTGAATAGAGTCCGATTGCTGTCGTGTATTTATGAATTGCATCCCCAAGGATAATCTTTGCAAAAATGAAGTCCATCCAAGGAGCCATAAATGCCATCAACGCAGTGTAAACGACGATTGGCTTTGATAGAGGCAACGTGATTTTGGTGAAAATTTGGAATTTCGTTGCACCATCGATCATTGCTGACTCATCAAGTGCCATTGGAATCGTATCAAAGAATCCTTTAGCAATGTAGAAGCCAAGCGCGGCACCACTTGAGTAAACCAAGATTAACGCCACAAGACTTTGAGTTAAGTTCATTGCTTTCAAAATGTAGTAGATGGCAATCATGCTCATGAAACCTGGGAACATGTTGAGCACCAACGCGATTTTCAAGAAAGGTCCTCTGAACTTGAAACGGAGTCTGGATAGCGAGTAAGCCATAGCAATTATGATTAATGTTGAGATTACACAAGTAACAGCCGAAACCATCAGTGTGTTAAGGAACCATTGTAAAAATGGAAAATCAGGATTATTGAACAATGTTACATAGTTTTGGAAAGTGTAGCTCTTCGGAACGAAGTATTGCACGAAGGCACCACCTTCTGCACGGAAACTTGTTAAGACGATCCATACAATAGGTAGAATCCAGACAATGGCTAGAACAGCCGTGAGTAGATTAATCCAAATACTTCTATGCCGTTTTTGCGTGGCGCGTGAATGAGTTGAAGTTCGTTGTGCCATTATGCCATACCCCCATTCTGGTAAGAGTTAGTTTTCTTATATGCAAACAGTGAGAAGACTGCAGATAAGATGAAGATCAAGATACCAATAACACTGGCTAAGTTGTAGTCAGCACTATCAACGGTCAACTTATAGAGCCAAGTTACAAGCAAATCAGTTTCGCCGGCACTATAGAAAGTTGAGTTTGAAGGATACCCACCAGTTAACAGGTAGATGACGTTGAAGTTATTGATATTACCGATAAATTGTTGGATTAGAGCTGGCGCCATAACGAAAACAATTTGTGGGAAAGTAATCTTTCTGAAAATTTGGAACGTGTTTGCTCCGTCAATCGTTGCTGCTTCAATTTGATCCTGTGGCAAGTTTTGGATGATACCCGTTGCAACAAGCATCGTTACTGGAATACCAATCCACATGTTAACGACGATAATCGTCAACTTAGCCAGCATCCCATTCGTCAAGAACGGTATCGCCGTCTTAATCCAGCCGAGGTTCAAAAGCAAGGCATTGATTGGACCAGAATCGTTGAACAGGTTGGCCATCAATAGCAATGAAACGAATTGTGGCACAGCCATCGTGATCATGAAGATGATCCGCCAGAATTTTTTGCCTCGCAAAGGCTTAGCATTCAGCAATAAGGCTAACAAAATTCCGCCGAAGAATGTTGTCGCTGTGGCAACAACAGCCCACACAATCGTCCAGGTCAAAACCGGGAAGAAAGTGCTTGAGATATCACCATTAATTACAGAGCCGAAGTTGGTAAATCCAACCCAGTGGAACAAGTTCTTTGGTGGTAAATGGTTGTGATCATAGCTAGTAAAGGCGATTGAAATCATATACAGCAATGGTAAAACCGTGAAGGCAAGTACACCTACGATTGGAATTGCCATCAATGTGATATGGAACTTCTCGTCGAAGAGTGACCGAATATCTTGCATGGTTGAGGGAATCTTGTGTCCCTCTTTTGCTAAGGTATATAGCTTTCTATTACTCTTAAAGTTTGTCCAATAGACGTAGATGAATAAAACGATTGCGAGTAATGCAGCAATACCGAAAAGCAAGAGCAGCATTGAGTTGTCACCAGCTTGTTGAATCTGAATACCCAGTGTCTTATCGTATTTCCATCCTTGAGATTTTGTCCCAAGAGTCTTGAGCATCGCGATAGCATGGATTCCGTTCGAAACCAACCAGTAGAAGAAAAGAATCTCCACACCGAGGAAGAACAGTCCCTTTGGAACCTGCTTCTTCGCGATATTATTACTTCCCATAACAAAATATTGGAGCTTTGTTAATGAATCACCCTTCTTAAAGAGCTCACCGAAAGAAATTGGTTTTGGAATTACTGATTTTTTTGCAGAACTTTTTTTCCAAAATTTCGTCATCATTTCTTTCTTCCTTTCTAAAAAAAGTAGAGATTTTTCTCTACTTTTCCGTCTTTATAATCTATTTAGCGCTAGATTTAGAAACCTGTTTAACAAAAGTATCGAGTTTGCTTTGGAAATCTGAGCTTGGAATCTTGCCTTTGTAAGTATCGTTGATTAGGGCATCCATTGGTGGCCAGAAGTTGACCATTTCTGGAAGCTTAGGCATAACAACACTGTGATCAGCATCACTCATTGCAAGAACTGCGCTTGCAACTTCATCAGATGTAAGGGCTGAATTCTTTTGAGCATCTTTGTTTGAAGGAACAGTACCTTGATCTTTGAAGACAGCAACTTGTGGAGTCTTTGAAGTGATGTAGTTTGCAAGAGCCATAGCAGCAACTGGGTTCTTGGTTTCAGCATTAACACCGAATAGTTTTACACCAAGATATGCTTTGAACTGTTTAGCACCATTACCAAAGTCGATTGTTGGATATGGAGCAGCGGCCATGTTGTCGCCTAAAGCCTTGATAACATCGTTCTTGCTCCATGGACCTGAAAGGAAGGCATCTGTCTTACCGCTTTGCAAGTTAGCAAGTGCTGAAGCGTTCGCTTGAACGACACCACTGTTGTTCTTTTGTGCGCTGATCCATTTAAGAACTTCTACACCGTTTGCGTTGTTGAAGTTAGTTCCCTTAATGTCTTCACCATCTTCACCATAAAGTAGGCCTCCATTACTCATGAATAATGAACTGAAGATATAGTTAGCGCCATTTTCAGCGAAGTTAACACCGAGTTTACCCTTGCTGGTTAAACCAGACCATGTCTTAACATCATTTGCGGTTAACTTAGACTTATTATAGTAGAGAATTTGTGATTCAACACCATATGGGTAGCCGTAAAGTTTACCATTATAAGTTGCTGCATCAACTGCTGAGTCAACGTTGTTAGCTTTAACATCCTTAGCATACTTAGTATTCTGGTAAATAATACCTGCATCTACCATTTGACCAAGTTGATCATGTGGAAACATGAATACGTCTGCTGCACTTGATGGATCTTTCTTGATATCCTTCTGTGCGTCTGCTGAGTTACCTTGTTTAACCGTGACTTTAACGTCAGGATTTTCTTTCTCAAAATCTTTTACAATCTTACCGTAAACCTTGGTGAAGTTTGTATCAACCCATAACTTAACTTCCCCACTTGGTTTGCTACTCGTGGTGGTAGTACTACTATCCTTCGAGCTTGAATCTGAACCACATGCCGTTAGTGTTAGCGAGATCGGAAGAGC
>CAMJXI010000046.1 GCA_946409675.1 uncultured Lactobacillus sp.
GTGTCCCATCAGGGATGCCACTAAGTTTTTGGTCAACTAACTGGCGCAGGTCAACCAAGGCATCATTTGCGCTTGGTTTACTGCTAGTCGTTTCAACCGGACTAGTCGTTATTGTTGTTATGTCCGCCGAAATTTGGGTCGTGGCAGTCGTCACGAGCGGCAAAACTAACGCTAATGCAATTGTTATTTTGGCGAATTTGGTACGCAAAAATTTACTAAAGGTATTCAAGGTATTTCCCCCTACTTTTGTTTTCAGACACAATATCTTGTGATGTCCGCTTTCTAGTATAACTAGATGATGTGTTCAAGTAAATGAAAATCAAACTAAGAATAAGTAAGTAAAAAAGAAATTATAGTTAAAAAGACAAAAAAATATCCCTTAAAAAGGGATATTAATAGTAGATATTTAAATTTTAAATTGCGAGCTATAACTTAAAAACTAGATTTTGTGCCTTCGAATTCATCTAACATGATTTGTTTCAAATCTTTGATTAATGGTTCGCGAGGATTAGTGATTGTTGTGTTGTCTTCATAAGCCAATTCGGCCAATTCATCAACCACGTTGTCTAATTCTTTCTTAGTAATTCCTTGTTCCTTGAGGGACATCTTGATGCCAACACTTTCGCCAAGTTCGATGATTTTGTTAATCAAGGTATCGACTAATTCGGCGTTCGTGTCACCCTTCAAACCAATGTAACGCGCGATTTCCGCATAATCTGCATCTGCTTGGAAGTAGCTGTACTTAGCCCAGATGGCGCGCTTGGTAGGAATTTGTGAGTTGTACTTAATGACGTGAGGCATGGTAATAGTAATCATGCGACCGTGTGGTAAGTGGAATGCTCCACCCAATTTATGAGCGATCGAATGGTTAATCCCAAGCAAGGCGTTAGCAAAAGCCATTCCGGCAATTGTTGAGGCTTCATGCATGTTAGCGCGAGCAGTTTGGTCACCGTCGTAACTTTGTTTCAAGTTATCAAAAACCAGTTTGATTGCTTGTAAGCTTAAACCTTTGGTGTAACTTGAAGCCATTGTTGAAACGAAACTTTCAATCCCATGACACAAGACATCCATTCCGGAATCTGCAACCACAACTTGAGGGACAGTTTGCACGAATTGGCTATCGATAATCGCAACATCAGGGGTCAAGGCGTAGTCAGCCAAAGGATACTTGATGCCCGTATCGCTGTCAGTCACAACAGAGAACGGAGTTACTTCTGAGCCAGTACCTGAGGTAGTTGGGACACAGACTAATTTCACTTCGTTTTGCTTAGGGAAGCGGTAAGTTCTCTTACGAATATCTAAGAATCTTTGCGTTGCGCCCCAGAATGAAAATTCCTTTGAGGTATGTGAGATACACATTGCTTTAGCGGCATCCATTACTGAACCACCACCGATAGCAATGATTGTGTCTGGGTGGAAGGCGTCCATCATTTGGGCACCAAGTTGCACTGTCTTAGTAGTAGGATCTGGTTCGACATCAACGAAAAGTTGGTACGAAACGTTTTCAGGACGACGGTCCAACGCGTCTTCCACAATCTTGATGTAACCACGTTTTTCCATCCCACGACTAGTTACGATAAAGACTCTTTTCAAGCCTTCCATTTTTTCGAGGTAATTGATGGAATTTTTTTCAAAATAGATTTTTGATGGCAACTTGATCCATTGGAAGTTGTTGCGTCTTTTAGCAATTGTTTTGATGTTTAAGAGGTCGGCAGTACCGACGTTATGTGAGACTGAGTTGTGACCGTATGAGCCACAACCAAGGGTAAGTGAAGGGGTCATGTTGTTGTACAAGTCACCTAAACCACCGATTGAAGTTGGTGAGTTGACGATGATTCTTGAGGCGTGCATCTTCAAACCAAATTCGACTTTCAAGTCTTCGTTAGTAGTGTGAATCCCGGCCGTGTGACCTTTACCACCAAGTTCGAGCATTTCTTCACAAAGTTCGAAGGCATCGTCCTTAGATTTAGCTTTCAACATTGCTAAAACAGGTGAAAGCTTTTCGCGTGAAAGAGGATATTCGTCGCCAACACCGTCGATTGGGGCAATCAAAACTTGGGTGTAATCAGGCACTTTTAAGCCTGCAAGACTAGCGATTTCGATGGCTGAATGACCAACGATTTGGGGGTTAACAGCGTGTTTTTCAGGGCTGATGACAGCTTTTGAAAGGGCAGGAATGTCTTTCTTAGCAACCACGTATGCGTGTTGTGCCTTTAATTCAGCAACAACATCGTCGTAGATGCTTTCGTCGACGATAACTGCTTGTTCAGAAGCACAGATCATCCCATTATCAAATGATTTTGACAAAATTAAGTCGTTGACAGCTTGTTTAATATTGGCAGATTTTTCGAGGTAAACTGGGGCGTTACCAGGTCCAACACCAAGTGCTGGCTTACCAGTTGAATAGGCAGATTTGACCATGCCAGGACCACCAGTTGCAAGAATTGAGGCAACGTCTGGGTGGTTCATTAAGATTTGGGTAGCTTGGATACTTGGTTTAGCGATAAAACTCAAGGCACCAGAAGGAAGACCGGCATCGACACCGGCTTTTTTAACACATTCTAAGGCAGCAACAGAACACTTCTGTGCGTTTGGATGGAAGGCAAAAATAATTGGGTTACGAGTCTTAATAGCGATTAGAGATTTGAATAAAGTAGTAGAAGTTGGGTTAGTAACGGGGGTTACACCAGCCAAGACACCGAGTGGTTCAGCAATCTTAACTAATTCGTGTTCTTCGTCGTTTTCGATGACGCCAACAGTCTTTTCTTTTTTAATTTGGTGCCAAATTTCTTCGGTTGCAAACATATTCTTAATCGCTTTGTCTTCGTAGACACCACGACCCGTTTCTTCAACGGCTAACTTGGCTAATTTCATGTGATCGTGCAATCCGGCGATTGCCATCTTGTGAACAATCTCATCAATTTTTTCTTGGTCAAAAGTTTCTAAAATATCCAAGGCTTTTTTAGCATTTTGGACTAACTTGTCAACCATTGCTTGGTTTTCATCGATTTCAATTACTTGAGCTTGATTTTCGCTTTTCAAAGTTTTCTTCCTGGCTTCCTGAATTTCTAATTGTTTGGTGAATCTATTCACAATTATTGATTTTAGCAAAGAAAAAAATATTGTAAAGAGGCGATTGTGAGAAAATTCACTTGTTATTTTACCGCGGTTTGCGGGCTAATCAACAGTAAAACGGTTACAAAACTTCTGAAAAATATTTTTGAAAAAGACAAAAAAAGTGGCCTACCATACTGGTAAGTAACCGATTAGCTTATTCAAAATAAGTAAGTGAAATTTCTTTCAAAGTATCGATTAGGGCAAGATAACTCGGAATATCTGTGTACTCGTCAATTTGATGATCAGTACCAAATGAGTTGTTTCCTAAAATAATAACGGGCATGTGATCGTTCTTTTGCACAAAGTCACTGGCGTCTGTGCCGCCAACTTCGACGCGCAAATTGGGCTTTTTGCCAAAGTGTTTTTCAGCAATATCTTGCACAAACCCAATCAATGGATCGTTGATGTCGGTCGCCATTGGCAAGAAGTTGTGAATGAGGTCGAACTCGAGATTCACGTTTTCCTCTTGATTAAGTTCGGCTAAGCCAGCTTCGATGCGGTCAATCACATCTTGGTTGGTGAAGGCGGTAGTTGGACGGATGTTCCCGTAAACGGCGGCGAAATCAGGAATTGAGTTAATTTGGTCGCCACCTTCAACGATAGTCAGACTGTGGATGAGTTCCCCTAAAGCTTTGTCGACCGGTGCGTCATCGAAGAGATGCTGTTCGAGTTCGATGTATTTCGAAATATTGTAGATGGCGTTAATCCCTTTTTGGGGGATGGAGCTATGAACGGAGAGACCATGGCTGATAACGCGGTAGTTGAGGGCACCGGCGTGCGCGTATGTAATATTGCCTTCGGTGGGCTCGGTGATAATCATGGCATCTAAGTCTTCTGAGAAGCCACGGGCGGTCAGGTCCTTGGCGCCGTAATCATCGTATTCCTCACCGACGGTACCTAAGAAACGAATTTTTCCGGCGGGTAAAGTACCTGCATCTGTTAATTCAATCATGGCGACAACAATGGCTGCGAGGCCACCCTTCATGTCGGCAGAACCACGGCCGTAAATACGGTCGCCCACGATAGTTCCAGCAAAAGGAGGGTAGGTCCAGGCAGATTCGTCGGGGACGGTTACTGTGTCGGCGTGGCCGGAAAAGCCGAGAATTTTAGGATTAGAGCCAGTACCGAGTTCGGCGACGATACTGCTACGACCGGGGCGTTCTTCAAAGAGCTGCGAAGAAATGCCGTGTTCAGCAAGCACGTCTGCCAAATATTGGTTAACTTCGCCTTCATTATCATTGACTGAATTAATTGCGAGAATATCGGTAAAAATTTTGATTCTTTCGTTTTGATCCATGGGTATGTCCGCCGTTTACTTTATTTTTTTAGTTGAAATAGTCTAAGGCTACAGCCTTCAAAGCTTCGATAGTATCGAGGTAGCTAGGGATAGTAGTGAATTCGTCAATTTGGTGTGAACGGTCGCTATCTGGCCCGAAGATGACAACAGGCATAGTGGTGTTGTCTTGGACGAAGACGCTAGCGTCGGTTGCTCCATGGTCGATGGTCAATTCTGGTTTGCGACCGAAGTATTTCTCGGATTTTTGGGCAACTAATTTCACGAAGTCGGAGTTAGGGTCGGTGCTCATTGGGTAGAAGTTGTGAATAACTTCGAACTCAAGTTGAACGCCGTCTTCTTCGTTTAATTTTTTGACTGCTTCTTTGATATGTTCGATGACCATCTCGTTGTTGAAGACTTTGGTAGGGCGGATGTTACCGTCGAGGTAGGCGTAATCAGGGATAGAGTTAACTTGGTCGCCGGCATGCAAAACAGTGACACTATGAGCTAGACCACCGAGTAAATCATCGTTCTTTGCATCGTCGAAAAGATGCTCTTCAACGTTGATGTATTTAACTAAATTAGTGAGTGCATTGATCCCAGTTTCAGGAACGGAACTGTGAACGGATTTACCATAACTCTTGATGCGATAGTTGAACGAACCACAATGGGCATAAGTGACGTTACCGTTGTGAGGCTCACCAACGAGCAAGGCATCGAGATCGTGCGCATAACCTTTTTCGGTTAAATAATAGGCACCAGGTGCACCGTATTCTTCACCAACTGTGGCAATAAATCTCAGTGTTCCAGTAGGAAGAGTTCCGGCGTCCACAAGTTCGACGATTGCGACGATAATTGCAGCTAGACCACTCTTCATATCTCCGGCACCACGGCCGAAGACTTTATCACCGACGATTTCAGCAGAAAATGGATTGTGTGTCCACTTGGTTTCGTCTGAAACAGCGACAGTATCTTGGTGACCGGTAAAACCTAAAATGCGTTTATCGGTCTTTTGGCCAATCTCGGCTACGAGGTTAGAACGACCGGGAAATTGTTCTAATATTTCGTATTTAATGCCGTGCTTATCAAAAAGTTTGGCGATATAGTTGGCAACTTCGGCTTCGTTGCCGTTAACCGTGTTGATCTTAATTAGATCTTGTAGAATCTGAATTTTTTCTTGTTTTTCCATAATTAACCCCTCAATTTTTAGCTATTATTATTGAATCTTTTCTTGGGACTTTTGGTGCTGTACTTTAGTTTTCAACTTTTTTCAACTTTTGGGATGGCAAAAAATATTTACCATGTGGCTATATTATTAAAGCTTTTTGAGAAAAAATGCAAACCTTAATTTTTATTTTAATCAAAACGCTTGACAAGCTCGTGAGAATATTTTATTCTGTTTACATTCACAAACGAATACCTAATTTAGACAACAAGTCGAGTGGGAAAGTAGTTTTGTTGAGACTGTACAGAAAACTTGCATTTGATGAGAGCAAGGTAGTTAAAACAAAATGAAAATGGCCCATGATTGGCGTCACTGAAATTTTTAAGTGGCGATGGGGTGGCATCCATTATCAATGCACGCGAATTGGAAAGACGTTTCCAGCTCGTTGATAAGGAATTTTACGTAAGTAAAATTCGAAGTAGAATGGTAACACGGCAGAGCTCGTTTCTAGTAATAGAAGCGGGCTCTTTTTGTTTAGACAATTTAGGGTTCTTGCTGAATATCAAATTTAAAAAAATCGTGTTTTCAAATTTCGGAGGGAAATTAAAATGAATAAGAAGAATATCAAACGAATTATCGTCGGCGTCCTAGCACTATTTATCGCAGTTGTAGCAACAGCTTGCTCAGGTAGCAAGTCAGATAGTAAAGACACAAGCGCTTCTAAAACTATCAAAGTTGGGATCGTTGGTTCTGACGATCGTGTCTGGAAACCTTTGGCACAAGAACTTAAAAAACAAGGTATCAACATTAAACTTGTTGAATTCAACAACTACGACCAACCAAACCAAGCCCTTGAAAGTGGCGACGTTGATTTGAACGCTTACCAACATATCTATTTTCTGGATAACTGGAACGAAGCTCACAAAACTAACTTAGTTTCTATTGGTAACACTGTTATCGCACCACTTGCTGTTTTCTCTAAGAAGATCCAAAAATTATCAGAACTTAAAAAAGGTGACGTTGTTACATTACCTAACGATGCAACTAACCAAGCACGTGCACTTCAATTACTCGAAACAGCTGGTATCATCACACTTAAAAAAGGTGTTAAATTACCAACACCTGCTGACGTTGAAACAAACAAAGTTGGCATTAACTTGAAACCACTTGATGCTTCACAAACTGCTCGTTCACTTGACGATGCAACTGCAGCTATCATCAACAACACTGTTGCCTTAGATGCTAAATTAAGCTACGAAACAGATGCTATCTATGTTGAAAAGATCACTGCAAAATCAAAGATCTGGGTTAACATCATCGCTGCCAAGAAAGAAAACAAAGACAACGCTACTTACAAGAAAATTGTGAAAGCTTACCAAACTAAATCAAACGCAGCAAGAATCAAAAAAGTTTACGAAGGTTCAACTATTCCAGCTTGGGATTACAAATTCTAATAAACTTGCAACAATTCTTCAGAATTAACGTTTAAAGTTTTACTGTATTAATATAGAAAGAAAAATAATGGGGTGCTATTTTGACAGAGCCAATTATTAAGTTAAACAACATTACAATAGACTTCCAATCAAAAACTAGTCACGTTCTCGCGGTCGACGACGTTAACTTGGAGGTTCAAAAGGGCGATATTTACGGTATCGTAGGCTACTCAGGAGCTGGTAAGAGTACATTGGTCCGTGTGATCAACCTGCTACAACAACCAACCAAGGGCGAAGTATTCGTCAATGGCCAAGAAATGCTCAAACTTAATAACGGTGAACTACGCCAAGCACGGAAGAAAATCGGGATGATTTTTCAACACTTCAACTTGTTGAACAACCTCACGATCGCGCAAAACGTCGCCTTTCCTTTAAGAACGAGCAAACTTTCTAAGTCTGAAAAGGCTAAGAAAGTGGACGAACTCTTGGAATTGGTTGGCT
>CAMJXI010000047.1 GCA_946409675.1 uncultured Lactobacillus sp.
TACACAAAGACAGGTTTATATTAAAAACGTATTCTTACTAAACAACTTTTTATCATGTGTTTTTTGATAAAAATGATATAAAAGTAAGATTTGGCGTATATGCAGGGGAGATTATATATGAAAAATAGAGACTTGATTAGAGATACGTGTACAGAAAAAGTGCGTTTCAAAATGCACAAATCGAAGAAACAATGGTTAGTTTCGAGTGTGGCGACATTTGCATTGGGACTGGGAATTGCCTTTGGGACAAATTCTCAGGTACTGGCCGATACGGTTAGTTCAAATGCTGATGCTAGTCCAACGACGGACGTCACGAAAACTGATGAAACACCAGCTGACGATAAAGCAGAAACAACCACTGAAACAACCCAATCGGGGGACAAGACTGTAACTTCAAATGCTGTGGCTACGGAAAAACCGGAAGAAAAGACGGTTACCCGGACGATTCATTATGTGGATCAGGATGGCAAGACGGTTGCGCCAGATGTAGTGCAGACAGTTAAATTAACAAGAGCGTCAGAGGATAGTGCTTGGGTTTCAGAAAACACTACTTTTAGTGCGCTCGCAAATCCGAAGATTGATGGATATGTGGCGAAGGATAAAGATGTGGCAGAAGAACAAAAGGTCACAGAGAAGACGGAAAATTCTGAAGTTACGGTACATTATCTTTCAAAACAAACAAATGAATACTATTTCTCTGCAGCTGGTAAGGCTGAGAGATTGGCTAAGGCAAAGATTAGCTATAAGGATGCCGAATTAACGAAGAAGGTGACAAGAACGATTAAGTTCGTGGATGATACAGGAAAATCAGTGAGCCCGGACGTTGTTCAAACTGTGACCTTGACTCGTGCAACAGACCAGGATAAATGGGTAGTTGCTCCAGATTCAGCAGAAAAGAGTTTTGCTGAAATTAAGGATTTTCCAAAGGTTGAGGGCTATTCAGCGGCAACTGTTATTCAGCCGATAACCAATATTGACCCTGAAACTAATTATGATAAAACTGTAACTTATTTACCTGTTAAGCCAATGGATGATCCAAAATACCCCGAGGGGGTAAAGACCGTTGATGATTACAATGGCAAGCCTCAATATACTTACTATGAAGCAAAAGTTAAATCCGGTACTAATGCAGGTAAAATTATTGCATTCTCAAACAACAGAAGTGGCGCCAAAAATATGCTTGTTACCATCTATAATTCAGATGGAAGTATTGATTCGCAAAATGAAGTAACCGAGGGTGTGCTTGACCTCGATAAAACTGATCAATTATTAACAGTTTACAATGATGAAACTTCTGGTCAATATGTTATGAATGGTGATACTAATGCAGTTGAAATTTTGACCGATGTTTTTGGTGAACGTTTAAATGCGGACGACTATTACAAAGCTCTGGATGCAGCAAAACCTCAACCAAAGGTTACTAATTATAACAACTTTGTTGGAGATCAATTTTTTAAACCCGCAGAGGTTACACAAACAACTACATATGTTGATCAACATGGAAAGGATGTTGGAATTGAGACACAGTCCCAAAGTGGACTGACAGGAATGCATTATTATGTGAATAAGCCTTCAGACCTTGTAGGCTATGAATCACCAACAAGTGCAATAAAAAATGAGGGAGAAATATCACAACTATCGCATGATCATCCATCTGTGACACAGATTATCCACACCACTGTTGATGTAGTTGATAAAGTAGGAGGAATTTATAAAGCCACTCCAATCGATATTGATATCTCAGTGACTTATAAGGTAAAAGATGAGGATTTCAATGACCCTACGCAGACTATGACCGCCACAGCTACCGTTTCAACAAATTATGTTTATCAGGCAACAGACTTAGCTGATGACCAACATTTTACAGTATCAATTGACGGCAAAGACGGATCCGGCACCGATACTTTTTCATGGGAATTTTCTAAAGATGATCCATCTGGAAAAATAGTCATTCAAAGCGATACTCTTAAGGATGTAGCTAAAACTGGTCAAGGAAAACTTGCTGCCAAAACCACTACCTTAAATACACCGTTTGTCCCTCAGACTGCAAATATTACGTATGTTTATCAAGGAACAGAACATCCACTTTATTTTAAACCGCAAGATGAAAATGGTAATCCACTTTTAGACGAAAATGGAGACCCTATTTCTATTGACTTTACAGGCGTGACGGGTGAAGTAATCAAACTTCCAGATATACCAGGATATGAATATACAGGTTCACCTATTATCGCTCCAGCAACGGATGATGATGTGACACCTAAAATAGTTGGAACAAGTCATGAATTTACTGTTCAGTTTATGGATGGGAAAACTTCAGTTGGGTCATTTAAAACTACTGGTCAAACGGGTAAGCCGATTTCAATTCCTGCAGACAACATACCAGCAAATTATTCTATTGATACTTCAACTCCAATATATGTTCCAATTGGAGATACAGTAGTAGACGTCCCTGTAAATCCCGAGGAAAAAGAATATACAATTCAAATAAAATTCGGGACAAAAACTGTTGGTACAGCCACAATAACTGGTAAACCAGGTGAAAAAATCATTCTTGGAGATGAAATTCCAGAAGGTTATGAACCGGATAAAGCAAACGATGTATTATTACCCAGTGATTCAACGAACCCAGTAGATGTTCCAGTGGTAGGCACACAACATGATGTGACGGTGACTCCGTTAGATAAAGATGGCAAACCAATCATTGGCGAAGATGGCCAACCAATCACTCTTACGGTACCCGGTCAAACTGGCGAACCAATAACGATTCCAGATGACCAAGTCCCAGCAGGGTATAAGATCCAGAATCCAACTGGAGTAATAACGCCAGCAATTGATGATCCAGCTAACCCAGTGAAAGTACCGTTTGACGGAAAAGAACATGATGTGACGGTGACTCCGTTAGATAAAGATGGCAAACCAATCATTGGCGAAGATGGCCAACCAATCACTCTTACGGTACCCGGTCAAACTGGCGAACCAATAACGATTCCAGATGACCAAGTCCCAGCAGGGTATAAGATCCAGAATCCAACTGGAGTAATAACGCCAGCAATTGATGATCCAGCTAACCCAGTAAAAGTACCGTTTGAAGGTAAAGCCGCTTCTCTTTCCATCACCTACGTTGATGCCGTTGACGGTACTGTTGGAAACGACAGTATGACAGGTTTAACCGGCGAAACCGGTACCTATCCTGCCAAAGCACCTACCAACTATGTACTTGCTGATGGACAAAGTGCTTCCGTTGCTTATCAATTTGATGCAGGTAAAGCAACTACTGATAACCTTGTCATAAATGTTCAACATGGAACCTCAATCGAGACCGATGCTCCAACTAATGTTAACGATTCAGCATATAACGCAACCCACAAGTCAATTGAGATCAAAGTTGATGGACTACTTCCTAATAAGACTGCAGTTCCAGAAACTGGCGGAGACCAAACCATCGTCTTCAAACGCTTATACACTCGCGATGCAGTTACTGGATTGGCTGTTGGTGGATTCGGTGCATGGACTCAAGCAACAAACTTCTCAACAGTTCAAGCAACAACCACAGGCGTTGCTACAGGTTACAAACCTGCAGTAGCTGAAGTGGTAGAGTCTAATTTCCGCAGTTCACTGCTCGATTTTGCCAAGAATACCGAGGACCTCGACTTCGTTGATGAAGAAGCAATCGCTGACATCATCGCGTACGATGGTATCGAACACAAATTTACTATTCAAGTCCGTAACCGTGGTGGTGCTCCAATCGGTGAACCAATCGAAGTAACTGGTAAGACAGGTGAACCAATCGTCTTACCTGACGTTGAAGGCTACGAATATACCGGAGATCCAATTCTCGTACCAACAACCGATACAAAAGTTGACGAACCCGTCGAAGGTATCGAACACACCTTCACCGTTCAACCAAGAGATAGTCATGGTAACCCAATCGGTGGAACCATTACCTTAACCGGTCGGACCGGCGAACCCGTAACGATACCTGCTCCAGAAGGGTACGAATACATCGGTTCTCCATTGACCATGCCAACAACCGACGAATCTTATGACCTTCCATATCAAGGAATCTTGCATGAATTTAGCTTCGTACCACTCGATGAAAATGGTAACCCAATCGGTGACCCAATCATCTTGACCGGTCGTACCGGCGAAGTAATCACCATTCCAGATATTCCAGGTTATAACTTCGAAGGTGGCGAAATCACCGTTCCTGCCAAAGATACTGTTTCAGGAAATTATATTCATATCGCTGAGAATCCTGAAAACTCCGAGGCGGATCTTATCAAACCTGTATCACATTCAAATAACAATTCAGCGAATAACTCCCAGACAAAACTCCCTCAAACATCTGAAAAGAGTAGCGTTGCAATGTCACTCCTCGGCCTTGCTAGTGTTGCCATTTCATTGTTTGCCTTGGCTGGGGCTTCGAAAAAAAGAAAGAAGGACTAACCTAAAACTCTAACTTAAACAAAACCCGAATTTAACAAAAGTGGATTCATTCATTGGGATGAATCCATTTTTTGTGCGAAAATAAAGATGTAATAATTTTTTCAACAAAATAAATAGCAAATTTAATAGGAGGATTTTATGCGTACAGATGCTCAAATGTTTCAATTAATTAATGATGTTGCCGAAAAACTTGGTGTCGTCAAAGCCATTGCTCTCAACGGTTCTAAGGTTTATGCCAACAAAGAAAATGACCCGTTACAAGATTTCGATATCATCTATGTTGTACCTGATAATCAAATGGAGAACCTGATTGACCATCACACCTGGCTCGACGAATTTGGCGAAATCCTCGTCATGCAGACACCAATGGACCTAACTCCTAAACCAATCGACTACACTAAACGCTTCAATTTTCTGATGCTCTTCAAGGATGAACGCCGTGTCGATCTTGGCTTGGTCCCAGAATCCCAAGTTGCACTCTGGGCTAAGCGTGACCCTATTGCTAAAATCCTCTTTGATCCCGAGAACATTCTCAGTCAGTATGATTTACAAACAACTGATGCCAAGTATTTCCGCAAGATGCCAAACCAAGGCGCCTTCATGCGTCACAGCAACGAATTCTGGTGGACCATTCCGTATGTTGTCAAAGGTATTTTACGCAACCAATTCTTCTACGCTGCTGACCACTATTACGAGAACGTGATGGGTGAGTTCCTGATCATTATCGAATGGACAACCGCTGGTAAGCATGACTTTAAGGTTAATCTCGGCAAAAATCTTAGTAACCTCTTGACTCTTGGTGAGCACGAACAGGCTGAAAAGATTCAGAAGTTCACCGACTTCGATTCTTACGAGAAGATGGCGCATAACCTCGTTGAAATGATGGATATGTTTAACGAACTTGCTACCAAGTTTGCGGCCGACCACGACCTGGTTTATAACTCGGTCGAAGCGCAAAATGTCACTGAATATACTAAAGAAAAACTGCAAGACTACTTGAATTAGTCTATGTTTCGGGTCAAAATTAGACTTGTTAACATGAAAAAGTAAAAGTGAATGGAGCTTATTGATGACTAAAATTTATTTCGCCAACGGTTTATTTTCCGAGGCCGATTTTCGCTACAACGCTTGGTTAGTTGAACAAATTCGCCAGAATGATCCTGCCGTAGAACTATATTTGCCCCAAGAGAATGGTGCAATCAACGATAAGAGCGCCTATGCCAATAGTATCGACATCGCAAAAGGGGATACTGATGAACTCGTTTCAAGTGACTTGATGGTTGCAATCCTTGATGGCGTTAGCCTAGATGCTGGTGTGGCAGCTGAAATTGGCGTCGCATTCGCCAAAGGAATTCCCGTACTTGGCTTGTATACAGATTCACGTCAGCAAGGTGCTGACAACCAGAAGAAACTCGCCGCCTTACAAGAAGTTGCCGAGAGCCAATTCTCCTACATCAACCTTTATGTGGTCGGTCTGATTAAGCAAAATGGTGCAATCTATTCGACGAGTGCAGAGCTATTAGCTGGCGTGCATGAAAAACTAAATGCCAAGTAGAAAACTAATAGGAACAAAATAATCACAGCAAAAAAGGAGAGAAATTTTTCTCTCCTTTTAACTTTGGTTTGTTTATTTTCAATTTTCCTTAGTTATGTGTCAATTCTCTGATATACTTGTTCTTCTGGAATAAATAATTGAACGTTGGACTCAGCACAACATAGAAGCCGAGCGTTCCAAATGCATGTAGTGCGTCAAATGAGATGCCTTGCAGGTAATATGGCCAAAAAGCGGTGATTCCGAACATTTTGTAGGTAACTAGTGAAATCACAAAGCCATACAAGAAACCGGCTATAATCACGTAAAATAGGTGAATTAGAGGCATGTTCGAAATTTTCTTGATCACTTGTGCTCCTAATAAAATAACGAAAAACGCAACAACTTGTCCTAAAGTCCATGGTCCCATTCCCAGAAACAGATTACTTATCAAAAGGGAAAGAATTGCCACAATCGAGGCATCCGCGAAGCTCCATTCGAATACTACTATTAATAGGATGGCTGTCATCGGTTGGACGTTTGGGATGATCTGGAAGGCCATTCGCCCAACGACCGTCAATGCTGTTAGAAGGGCCAATAACGAAATCTTTTTAGTTGTAAAATAGTTGTTCATTAAGACCCTCCTTCCTAATTATTGGACTAGACAACGCGTACTTAAAGTTAGTTAAAACTGTAATATCCATACTACCACAAATTTAAGAGAAAAAATAGTGTCATTTGTACAAGATATAGTGTATTATAAATAACAGAGCACACTATATGGTATTTAGGGGAAATATCGGTATAGTGCTTCAACCGGTGATTCAAGGCTTTTACTGGCCCTTTTGTCACTACTGGTAATAAAAATTTAGGAATTTTATATAGGAGCATGATCATGGATTACACGAAATTGAATGAAACAATCACAAAAAATTTTCCTCAAGTCGCACCAATTAATTCAGAAATGGGAATGACCTTCGCAGGCATTAGCCGTTTAATTATGTTGGATCGCTATACTTTGAAGGATCCAGGTAATAGCACCTTAGCTGTTGGCGACCTCGTCGTTTTAACAGTGAAAGAAGATCCTAACTACCCAACTCGTGGTATTGGTCACGTCTTGGCTATTAACGGTGACCAAGTCAAGGTTGAAGTTGAAGAAGAAAGTCGTGGTGTTTTAGATAATCCCGATGGCATTATCACTCGCCGGATTACTGAAATCGAAAAACCACTCGAACTCTTCTATGAACAAGTTAGTGACCGTGTTGCCCGTGGGATTGCTGAATCAGCTCCTGCTGCCGACCGTGAACAACTACAAAAGAACTTCTATCATGAATTAGTTCACCAAAACTTTATTCCTGCTGGCCGTGTACTTTACGGAGCAGGTACAAATTCAGAAGTTAGTTATCCCTATTTGTAAAGCAATATTTTCATTTTGTGAAATTTTCTTTATTTATT
>CAMJXI010000048.1 GCA_946409675.1 uncultured Lactobacillus sp.
ATGATAATTTCGGCGGTGTCCATCGCGCGTTTTAAATCAGAACTATAAAAGGCATCGAAGTGCTTGTTGGCGAGTCCCAATGCAGTTTTTTCGAGCATGGAAATTCCCTTGTCGGTAAGGGGCGCATCAGACCAGCCTTGCATCTTCGACATTAAGTTGTAGTAAGTTTGGCCATGACGGACAAAATAGACGGTTAAATTTTTCAAGGTAAATCCTCAATTCTTCTCAATAGGTAGATTATAGCAAAAAATTAAGTGAAATATTTAATTAGTAAGAAAACATTGACAAAAATACTACTCAATATTATTATGTAGTAGTACCTAGCGATATAAAGTACACAATGAAAAAAGGTAAGATTATGGAAAAAATGACGGAACTACTAAAAGGCGTGCTTGAAGGGGTTGTCCTTCAAGTAATTAAAAATAAAGGTGAGACCTACGGTTACATTATCACCAGCGATTTGATTGAGCTGGGTTTTGAAGATATCGTGGAAGGTACAATCTATGCGGTCCTTCTGCGGTTAGAGAAAAAGGGATTGGTTGAGACAGAAAAACGGAAGTCTGATTTGGGACCTGCTCGTAAATTTTACTCGATCAATGCTGAAGGCGAAAAGTACTTAGCTGATTTTTGGCATAAGTTGAATTTCTTGGAATCACAATTGGCCAAGATTAGGGAGAATTAAGATGAAATTTTGGGATAAAATGGTCGGAAACGACATCACCAATGCGGTGAAAGAGTACGACAAACGTGCCAAGGAACTTTCTCCTGCTTATCAAAAAGCTTGGGTCCAGGTTGAGACTCAATTATGGACACACTCAGATTTCACCGGCCGCAATTTACTACCAATTATGGATGGTGTGATTGGAATGCTTGAAGAAGCTGATGCCGACGGTCTGCCAATTGATGCGGTTTTCGAGGCCGACCTCTCTGACTTTGTTGATTCAATTGCCGGAGACGAAGGAACCGCTGATTTTCAAGAGAAGTGGCGCAGACAATTAAACAATAATATTAAGAAAAAATTGGGTGACTAGGAGGTATTACGATGAACTTTCACGAAGCAATGGAACAAAAGAAACAATGGCGGCAACACATGGCAAGAGTTAAAGCTTTGCCTAACGACTATCAGATTGTCTACCAAGAAATTCAAAAGTACCTTTTTAAAGTTGGCCCAGTCGATGTCGCTGCTGAGGGCGGAATTTTATACGAATTAGTAGATCTTTTTGAAGATGGAGCGAATAACAACAAAGGTGTTCGTGAGATTGTGGGCCAAGATGTGGCTGCATTTGTCGATTCATTAATCGAAGACGTACCAACTTATGCCGATTATGCTAAAGAAATTAGCAACGAAGCAGTTCAGAAATCCTATGAAACGTATAAGGCTAAGGAAGCTAAGAAGAATAAATAAGTAAATATAATCAGTTCCAAAAAAAGGTCGCTACTATTCAGTAACGACTTTTTGATTTGCCAGGCGTTCAGTGTGTCTTTTGACAATCTGAGTAACAATGGCGTTTGCAATATTTTTATTTTTAAGAATTGGACCATGTGAGTAAGAGCCTATCGTGTTTTTATAGCGCATGCCTTCTTGTGCATCCGCTGGATTATTACCATAACCCTCGATCATCGTACCGAGTGGCTTGAGCTTTTCTTTGTCATCGAAGTAGGTTTGACCAGAATGGTTTTCAAAAGCCTGAACTTCGCCCCATTCAGTCATGAATTTGGTGTCGCCAATCATTCTCTTATCAGATTTAAAGACTGTGTGAAGTGGGAGAATGCCCATTCCATTCACCGTCGTTCCGTCGTTCATCTCGTAGTGGGTTCCCAAGAATTGATAGCCACCACAGATGGCAAGCATTGGGTTACCACCCTCAATATAATCTGTCATGGTTTCTTTCAAGCGAGGCAAGTCTTTTGCGACCACCGTTTGTTCGTAGTCTTGGCCGCCACCCATGAAAACAAAATCATAATCGGCTGCATCGAAATCTGTTCCTAAAGAGATGTTTTTGACGTCAACTTCATAACCTTTTTTGCGTAATAAGTAACGCAAAATTTTCACGTCACCAGAGTCGCCATATGTATTCATCAAATCTTCGTAAAGATAAGCAATTTTAATTGTATCAGTCAATTTATGGCCTCCAACTTCAAGTTTTATTTCAGAAAATTATACCACAAAATAACGAAATTAATCCTGTTCCATACCTGCCCAGTGGTTGATGGGACCAAACTTATGGCCGACCGCAATTTCATCAGCAATCGCTGCGTGAACAAAAGTCTTGGCGGTTTGGACACTATCACGAACGCTTTCGCCCTTAGCTAATTCTGCTGCAATCACCGCGCTCAATGTGTCGCCCGTACCGTTCAAGTGAGTCGTGTGCACGTAAGGTTCTGCGAACCAAGCAATGTCGCCTTCTTCAGTCAAAAGCAAGTCAGAAACTTCTAGTTGATTGGCATCATCGTGGCGTCCTTTAATGAGGACGTTTTTGGCACCTTGGGACTGTAACTTACGCGCTCCAGCTAGGATCTCTTCCTTAGTTTCTAGTTCGAGTCCCGTTAGTTTTTTAGCTTCGTAGAAGTTAGGAGTGATGACCGTTGCTAATGGCAAAAGTCGTTCGATGAAGGTTTGGTAGGCTTCTTCTTCCAAGAGCATGTTGCCGTGCTTAGTAATGATAACTGGATCGATTACGATGCTCCCGAAATCATACTTTTCTAAGTTGTCAGCCACGACGTTAATTACGGCTGAGTCGGCTAACATTCCGGTTTTAGCCGCTTTGATGTCGAAATCGGCTGCCATTACTTCGAATTGCTTAGCGATGAAATCCACAGGCATCACTTGTTGGGCTTCGATTCCGTAGGAATTACCAGCGACGACTGCAGTCATGATACCCATCCCATAGACTTTGCGGGCAAAAAAAGCGTGGAGGTCGGCGGGCATACCGGCACTACCGTCAGAATCGTGACCTGCAATGGTTACTGCTTGTGTGTACTCATTTGTCATTTTTATACCTCGTGGTTTCTGATTTAATATACTTTCTAGTTTAAGCTATTTCTACCTAAAATAAAAATGTTAGTGAGGTTACTCGCTAACATTTTTGAATACTTTATTCTTTTTTTATAAACTGGCAATAATTTCATCTTTAGTCGGAATTGAGGGGAAGGCACCTAATTTTTTAACCGCCAACGCACTGGCGTGACTAGCAAAATTCAGTGCTTCGTCTAGATTGGTTAAATCTGGTTTCAAAATAGAGACCAAACCGCCAATATAAGCGTCTCCGGCACCCGTTGGATCAACTTCTTCAACCTCTACTGGAGGAACGACATAGTCTCTCGTTGGTGTTGAAACATAAGATCCGCGATGGCCCAGCGTGATAATTGCGATATCGACGCCCTTATCATGGAAGTAGACGCCGATATCCTTGGCAGCTTTATTATCGACTGCTTTGATTCCGGTGATTTTTTCTGCTTCCGCCTCATTTAAGACAATGATATTCGTTAGGCCCAAAATCTCATCTGATAATTTCGTAGCAGGAGCAGGGTTTAACAGCGTGACAGTATTATTTTCCTTAGCGATTTTGAACGCGACAATCGTCGATTTTTCAGGAGTCTCTGATTGACCAATCACGAAGTTGGCCTTCTCAATCAAGCCTCGATTCACTTCAACTAGGCGCGGTGATAGCTGAGCGTTTGCCCCAGCATTTACGATAATCGCATTTTCACCAGCTTCATGAAGCAAAATGTAAGCTTGTCCGGTCAGCTCATAATCGACCTTGGTAATTCCAGAGGTATTAATGTTGTTTTGGCGCATTTCCTGGAGCATAAATTTAGCCTCGTGGTCTGTTCCCACAGCTCCAATGAAATTAGTGATGCATCCTGCACGCACGGCAGCGATAGCTTGGTTTGCACCCTTACCACCGCCAGCTCTAGTGTAGTCGGTCATCTCAATTGTTTCACCGGGTTTCGGAAAATCCTCCACGTGCAGCGTCCGATCAACGTTAATACTCCCAATAATTGTCACGATATTTGTCATTTGTACTTCCTCAATTAGTCTAAAGAATTAGTAATAATGATTTCAAGTTGCTAGTTCTATTTTAAGCTATTAATGGCTTTTTTGATATCATCTTTAAAAATAAATGAACCGGAAACTAAGGCTGTTGCCCCAACTTCTGTACATTGGGCACCAGTTACGTCATCAATTCCACCATCGACCTCAATATCGAAGCCACTCATATTGGTATTCTTCATCGTATTGATATCGTGGATCTTATGGAGCATTTCTGGAATAAACTTTTGTCCGCCAAAGCCGGGGCTCACAGTCATCACCAAAACTTGGTCGACGAAATCAAGCAATGGTAGGTAAGTACGGTAGCTCAAACCGGGATCTAATGCGATACCTACTTTTTTACCGCGGGCGTGAATATGATTAATCAAAGCCACTGGTTGACGCGTGGTTTCAGGGTGGAAATTGATGATATCACCACCGGCATCAATCATTTGGTCGACGTATTTCTCGGGAGTTTCCGTTAATAAATGAATATCGAGTTCGGCTTTAGTATGGGCACGAACTTCTTTGACAAACTTATCGCCAAAATTAATATTTGGCACGTAATGGCCATCCATAATATCGAGGTGAAGGCGTGAGATTCCTGCGGATTCCACTTCGTTGATTTGTTGTTCTAATTTAAAGGTATCAGCTGCTAATAGTGAAGGCGCAATAATCGTCATAATAATTTCTCCTATATTTTCAAAAAAAAGACGTCAACTGCACGTCTTTTATTGAAATCAATGTTCTCAAAAATTTGGGTTCTTAAATTTTATTTATTTGATTGGAGTCCATTTCCAGTTCGTGATTTCATCTAAATCAGTTCCTTGGTCATGGATAAAGTCCTTATGTTCTTGCAACTTGTCATCCATTGTTGAAGCAAATTCTGCTGCGCTTGCTCCGTAGAGTTTAAGTGCAATGTCCTTAGCAAAGTGGAAGCGATCAAGTTCGTTCATAACACGAATATCAAATGGTGTTGTGATATCACCATCTTCGCGATAGCCATGAACCATTACGTTATGGTTGTGGCGTTCGAAGAAGATGCTGCGAATCAATCCTTCATAGCCATGGAAGGCGAAGAGAACAGGTTTATCAGTAGTGAAGTAGCTGTCGAATTCTTCATCGGTTAAGCCACGAGGGTTAATCTTTTGTGCTTCAAGTCTTAATAAGTCAACGACGTTGATGAAACGAATCTTCAAATCAGGATATTGTTTGTGCAAGATGTCGATTGCTGCCAAACTTTCAAGGTTTGGTTCAGTTCCGGCTGCTGCGATTACGATATCTGGTTCTTCATTGCCATCGGTACTTGCCCAGTCGATAATCTTCAAACCTTTGTCGACAAGTACTTCAGCTTCTTCAACTGTGTAGAATTGTGGACGTGGGTGTTTTGAAGTAACGATTAAGTTGACTTGTTGTTCACTAGCGAAGGCTTTGTCAGCCACTGCCAAAAGTGAGTTGGTGTCAGCTGGCAAATATTCACGAATGTATTTTTGTTTCTTGTCAGCCAAGTGACCAAGTACACCTGGATCTTGGTGGGTGTAACCGTTATGGTCTTGTTGGAATGAAGTTGAAGTATCGATGATGTTCAATGATGGGTATTTATTACGCCATGATTGCTCGTCAGCTTTTCTAATCCATTTGAAGTGTTGGGTGAGCATTGAATCAACTACACGCAAGAAGGCTTCATAACTTGAGAAGAAGCCGTGACGGCCTGTCAAAACATATCCTTCAAGCCAACCCTCTGCTGAATGTTCTGAAAGTTGTGAGTCGATTACTCGACCAGCTGGTGCCATGAATTGGTCGTTATTAGGTACGATTGGTTCCATCCATTGACGGTTAGAAGCTTCAAACACGTGGTTCAAGCGGTTAGACATTGTTTCATCTGGTCCAAAGACACGGAAGTTAGTTGGGTTCAACTTGATCGTATCACGAGCCCATTTACCAAATTCAATCATATCTTGGGCTTCAACAGCACCGTGGTCGCTTGTGTCGAGGGCATAATCTTTCCAATTAGGTAAGTCGAGCTTCTTAGGATCAACGCCACCGTTAACGATTGGGTTCATGGCCATTCTTTGCGTGCCCTTTGGAGCTAAGTCCTTCAAGTCTGCGCGTAATGTCCCATTTTCGTCGAATAATTCGTCTGGTCCGTATGATTGCAACCAGTCGATTAAACTTTCAATATGGGTCATGTCTTTTTGGTCGACAGGAATAGGTACCTGGTGCGCTCTAAACGATTTCTCAATAGGGTTGTTATCCCATTCTTTAGGACCGGTCCAGCCTTTAGGAGCACGAACAACAAGCATTGGCCAAACTGGACGAGTAGCATCATTGTTTTCGCGTGCATTTTTCTGGATTTCTTTAATTTTTTCAATTGAAGCATCAACGGCTTTAGCCATGATTGGGTGTAACTTCACGGGATCGTCACCTTCAACAAAAATTGGTTCCCAACCCATACCTTCGAAGTATTTGGTTAATTCTTCGTCAGTTTTACGAGAAAGAATAGTAGGGTTTGAAATCTTGAAACCATTTAAGTCAAGGATTGGCAATACTGCGCCATCGTTGATTGGGTTGATGAAAGTTGTTGCTTGCCAACCTGTTGCAAGTGGGCCAGTTTCAGCTTCACCATCACCAACTACAACTGCGGCGATTTCTTCTGGGTTGTCGAGAATTGCACCAACACCATGTGAAAGTGAGTAGCCAAGTTCGCCACCTTCATGCATTGAGCCTGGTGTTTCAGCAGCAGCATGAGAAGCAACACCACCTGGGAATGAGAATTGTTTAAATAATTTTTGCATACCAGCTGTATCTTCAGTGCTTAATGTATCATTGAACTTTGATACATTAACATTAAAGCCTGAATTTTCTGCATTATATACATTATGAACAGCCTTTACATCTGGACGAGCGACTGGTGTTTCTACCTTTGTCCGCCCTAATTCTTGCTGAGAAGTACTGTCATAAGCAATAATAAAGTGATTATCTTTATTTATATTTTGATTGGTAGCTGACCAACCTGACACTTGTAATTGGTTATTATTAAGGTTAGCTGAATCAATGTAACCATAATTGCCATTGTCATTATGATCATAGTTTTGTGTTACTGAGTTAGTACCGGTAAGAATCGACTTAGTATCCTTACTAGAATTTTGACCAGATACATTAGTGTTCCCTACTTGGTTATTATTTTCTTTGTTATCTGATACGATTTTTGTATCAGATGATGCATCTGTACTAACTGGTTTTACATCTTGAGTTGTAGAATTACTTGGCTGGGTAACCAGTTAAAATGTACTTTTTCCAGAATTTTTCTAGTCATAACCACATGATTTTCCATGACGGCACGCTCTTTATCTGTAAGTGTGCCTTTTCTA
>CAMJXI010000049.1 GCA_946409675.1 uncultured Lactobacillus sp.
GCCAGTGAATCAAATACATATCCAAGTAGTCCAACTGCAATTTGTCCAAAGACTCGTTGAAAGCTTGCAGCGTTTCTTTCTTGGTCAAATGGTTGTTCCAAACCTTTGAGGTCACGAACAGTTCGCGTCTCTTTAAACCTGTCTCTGCGAGTGCTTCCTTGATACCTTGTCCGACGCCTTCTTCGTTGCCGTAAAATTGTGCCGTATCGATCAAACGGTAGCCGTTCACGATACTCGTTTTCACAACTTTAGCAATCTCGTCATTCGGAATCTTATACACGCCCAATCCCAATCCTGGGATTTCATAACCATTATTTAGTTCGACAAAATCTGATAGTGATTGAATCATAGTGAATTCCTCCTTCATTTGTGCCTTCATTATATACCGGATACTAGTCAGTTTCCCTTTTGGCAACTTTTCAGCTGATGAGCTTCTGCCAAAAATATTTCCGGCAAAAGTTGGTTAGAATAGCCTCGTTCGTTGTGCTAAGCTTGAGTTATCAAAATAAAATGGAGACTGACAATGACAATTAAACTGATTGCGCTAGATATCGATGACACGCTCTTGAGCTCGAATCAAGAAATTTTGCCTAGTACCAAAAACGCCCTTAGCGAATGCTTAGCTAAAGGCATCAAAGTTGTCTTATGTACCGGACGGCCACTCGCTGGCGTATCCCATTTTCTCAAGGAACTCGGAGTAGCTGGGGATGAGCAATACGTGGTGACTTACAACGGCGCGATTATCGAATCCGTGACCGGCAAGGTTTTGGCCAAGGAATTGATCTCGAAAAAGGGTTATGAGGACTTGACTGAGTTTGGCCAAGCTCACAAAATTCCGTTTAACGTGCTCGATGAGAATAGTAATATCTATACCGCCAACCATGATGTCGACTTTATCACGGTCGTGCAGGCCATGGAAAACAGTGCGGGGCTATTTATTCGCCAACCAAACGAATTGCCGGCTGATTTTGAAATAACCAAAGGCCTCTTCGTGGGTCCCAAGGAACTGCTTGATTCAGTTGAACCAGCGGTTAAAGAGAAATTTGGCCAGGATTACTACGTCGTCCGCGCCGGCACAAATTTCCTGGAGGCAATGAACCCCGCTGTTGACAAAGGTAAGGCCTTAACGACACTCGGTGAAAAAATCGGCATTAAGACTGAAGAAATGATGGCCTTTGGTGACGAAGGTAACGACTTACCAATGTTTAACGCGGTTGGCCTAGCAGTTTGCATGGGTAACGGCTCAGAGCTGGCAAAGTCCCACGCTAACTACGTGACCGCAAGCAACGATGACGACGGGATTGCTAAAGCAATTGCCAAGTATGTGCTAGATGCATAGCTGAAATGAAAATTTTTAAACAAATAAAAGACTCCAACTTCCTAGATTAAGTTGACCTAGGATGTTGGAGTATTTTTGTGGAACTATGCTGTTAATTTTTGTAAGTTTGAATTTATTTCTTCTGTTCGTTTAATAGGGTATCGAGAAAACTCAAGACGCCTTGTTCTTCGTTATCCGTGGTAGTAGCATCGGATACTGCCGTGACGCGTGGATCAGCATTGGACATCGCGACCCCAAGCCCAACTTCACGGAGCATTTCGAGGTCGTTACCGCCGTCTCCAAAAGCCGCCATCTCGTCCAAGCTAACGTCGACGATTTTGCCTAGAGTTGCTAAACCCTTGGCCTTGTTCATGCCTGGTTGGATGACATCGATATCGCCATGGCCACTGCTAGTAGGTTCGGCTAAGTCGCCCAGCTTTTCTTGGAGCTCTAACACGATTGCTTCAGTTTTTTCAGGCGGACAAGCCAAAGCAAATTTCAAAATATTGTCGTCTAGTTCACTGTAATCGTGAATCCAGTTCAATTCGTGGTAATAACCGTGTAGGCGGTCGAAGTAAGATTGGGGATTAGTGTCGATTGTGTAGGCACTAGCCTGGCCACAAACGAGGAAGCGAACATCCGGGATAGTTTGGATGATTCCTAGAACTTTTTGGAAGGTGTCCTCCTCGAAATAGTTGAGTGAGTAAATTTCGTTTTCATCCCGGATATAAGCTCCGTTTTCAGCTACGAAAATCGTATCGGGGTAATCTTTAAAGTAGGATTTTAGTTGGAAGTATTGGTTGCCACTAGCGACAACCCAACGAATTCCTTGGTCGTTCATCTGTTGGTGGAGCTTTTCAAAGTGGTCGTAATCATAAGTTTGGTCGGCCTTTAAAAAAGTACCGTCCATATCTGTTGCAATAAGTTTAATCATTAATCGTTCTCCAAAATACGTATTTTTTAGTAGATTTAAAAGTCTATACTTTTGAGTTTACCATAAGAGCACCTGATTTATGAGAGCGTTTTACTAAAAAATATTGGTCTAGGTCGATGAACGAAATGGTGAATTGTTTTAACACTTAGAAAAAATATTTTAGAGGTGCTTATCCTTTATCTGATATGTATTTACCTTTCGTCAACGATCGATATAGTAATCTCATTTTTCGTATCTGGATTTTCTGGTACATCGGTTGTTGGTGTATTCGTGTCAACAGGAGGTGTAGTTGTGCCAATTGGGGGTGTACTTGTGTCAACAGGAGGTGTAGTTACTTTTTCTCCCACATGAATAGTAAAAGTTTGTGGGACGTCAGAGAATACTAAGCCTTCCGTTGGAATGGTGGAACTAATGACCTGATAATTTGCAGCGTCAGCACCTGTGTAGGCTTTCATTGTCGAGTCGGCAGTTGTATTTGAAGCTGTACCAATTGGTTGGGCAAATAGTATGTTACTTGAAGTTCCACCTGTCGTGTCATTTATAATTTCTATAGTTATTTGATTGCTAATTTTAGTGGTAGTACTTGTATTTGTCACAGGTGTTTCTGCTGCATGAACATTATCGGCTTGATTAAGCATCAAACCTGTTGTCATGAATGTTGCTGTTGTAATGCCAATAACAACGAAGCGTTTACCTTTTTTATGTAGAATAAAATGGGTCTTTTTTTCCATAATAAATATCTCCTCAAAAAATAATAATTGGGTTGATAACTATTCTAGAAATTCCCCAAGAGTTTCAAGGATACCAGCCCGTTTGACTTTTTGTATAGCATTTCCAAAAATAGTATATTCCGATGGAAACCAGAAAACAACCAATGTTATTTGTGAAAAAGTGCCAGTTTAAAGCGTTTTCAAGATATAAAAATGCGATAAAATATAGCAATGAAGAACCGATGTTATTATTTTGTGATAATTATTCTATGTTTTCTGAAAATGACAATTGAGATTATTCAATTCCAAAAAAGATCTGAATGAAATTTCGACAAAAAAATTTTTGATTTTGTGAATTTTAGAGAATAAAAAATTTAGTTGCGACTTGGAGTAATAAATATTTGTTCCAAATACACATCAAAGTCTCAGAGATTGATGTCTAATCCAAACATTTTTAATTTTTGCATCCCCCAACCAGGGATGCATTTTTTATTGAAATCTCCACAACTTAATATTTTTCTAAGCCAAGTCTTCAGCGAGTTGAAATCGGTTACAAAAGGATAGTAATATGTAAATCTCGATGTACAGATATAGTTACTTTACGAAAGTTTTATTGTTGAGGGGGACACCGATATGACGATTAAATTTGGGGATGGCAAAAACCGTTACCACCTATCCGATGAGGATGCTATCAAATTAACTTCCGGCCGTGATTTTTGGGCCACACCCGCCATCGGCGGTATCAAAAGTATTCGCATGAGCGACGGACCACATGGACTTCGTTATCAAGCTTTAGCTTCCGATCACCTCGGAATAAACGAAGCAGTCGAAGCCACCGCTTTTCCAACCGCCAGTGCTAGCGCATCGAGTTTCGATCCAACTTTACTTACCCAAATGGGTGCTGGAATCGCACACGAAGCTCGCAAGATGAATGTCGATGTCGTTCTTGGTCCTGGCACGAACATCAAACGTAATCCACTAGGTGGACGTAGTTTCGAATATTTCAGTGAGGATCCTTTCTTAGCAGGCACCTTAGCCGCTGCCTGGATTCAAGGCCTTCAAGGTGAAGGCGTCGGTACTTCGCTCAAGCACTTCGCCGGCAAAAGTCAAGAAACTGACCGCTTGCGCTCCGATTCGCTCATCGACGCCACCGCGTTACACGAGCTCTATTTAGAGGCGTTTCGCATTGCCGTCACGGCCGCTCAACCAGAGACCGTGATGACCGCCTATAACAAAGTCAACGGGACCTACATGACGGATCACGATTATTTGTTGAACACTGTTTTACGTGGTCAATGGGGTTTCAAAGGGATGGTGGTTACGGATTGGGGTGCGCTCAACGACAAAGTGAAATCCTTAAACGCCGGTACCGATTTAGAGATGCCAAGTTCTGGTAATCTCTTTGATTCCCAAGCCAAAAAAAGCTTTAGCAGATAGAAAATTAGACCGTACGATGCTAACTCGTGCAGTCGAGAAAATTGCCACGGTCGCCGATAAAGACCGTCCTGTATTTAGTGGCGATGCCAGTGCGTTACAAGAAGCAAATGGCCAACTCGCCCAGAAAATCGAAGAGCAAAGTGCCGTTCTTCTGCAAAATTCAGGTATCTTACCGTTACAAAAGGGAACAAGCCTAGCCGTTATCGGTGCACTCGCTTCTGAGACACGTATCCAGGGTGCCGGTTCTTCCCACATTACGACTCCCGAAAGTATCTCAATTCTAGATGGTTTGACCAATGCCGGGCACGAGTATGACTATAGTCCTGGTTACAACTTGAATGGAATCTTTAGCGACGTTTTACTGAAGGAAGCACAAGAGGTCGCTACTAAGGCGGAAACTGTCGTTGTCGTTTTAGGTCTTCCTGCAACTGCAGAGGCAGAGGGCTCAGATAGAACAAATATCGACCTACCAGCTAACCAGACTACTCTTTTGAATGCAGTTAATGCAGTGAACCAAAACATCATCGTCTTGCTCGTAGCCGGCTCTGTTGTCGATACATCCTGATCACCCAAGACTAAAGCAATCTTGAATATCTTCTTGGGTGGGCAACGCGTTGGGGCTGCTACCGAACGGCTCTTATTTGGCGCAGTTTCGCCTTCCGGTAAACTCGCTGAGTCCTATCCAGTTAATTATGCGGATGTTCCTTCAAGCCAGTTGTTTGGCGTGAACACCAGATCAGTTGCCTATGCCGAGAGTCTGTACGTTGGTTACCGCTATTATGAGAAGGCCAAGGTTTCCGTGGCCTATCCTTTTGGCTTTGGCTTAAGTTACAGTAAATTCGAAATCTCCAATCTTAGTGCTAGCGCTTCAGCCTTAGCCAGCAACGAGACTAATATTTCAGTTACCGTTACCGTCAAGAATACGGGAACCGTTCGTGCGGCCGAAGTCTTGCAAACTTACGTGGGTCAGGATAACCAGAATCAATTAATTCCACTTAAAACTCTCGCCGGGTTTACCAAAATTTGGCTCGACCCAAATGAATCTCAAACTATTACTCTTAAAATTCCGCGGCATGCTTTTGAACGCTGGGATGAAGAACAACAGAAATTTACCCTTGCAGGTGGTAACTGGACCATCTTCGTTGGCACAAGTAGTCAGGATATTCTGAAAACATTTGCCTTAAATGTCGATGCTCCAGAATTTCTAATAGCTGCACCAACCTGGTATCAACAACCTAATGTGTTGCCAACCGTGACGGGATTCACCGACTTCACCACCATGGACGTCTTTCCAGACCTTCCAGAACAACCGGGTGACTTCACTCGCTTGAGCGTTCCGCGGGACATGGGCGACCATTCAAAAATAGTGAAGAAGATTGCCTCTGTGATTATCAAAAACATGCAGAAGAACGATAAAGTTACACCGGATTCACCAGAAGGCAAGTTCTTAGAAACAATCGTGTTGGACACGCCGATTATTCGTCTGTCGCAACAAAGTGGGGGCAGTTTAAAACTTTGGATGGTCGATTTTCTCGTCGGCCTTGCCAACCATGGAAAGAGGGGATAATTCATGGCTGATCAACAAAAAATACCTAACGAAACCTCGTTAGGCGAACGCGCAAGTTTTTGGTCATATTTTTCCGGTCAAGGGATGGCAATGAGCTTTCTCACCGGGATGCTGACCACCTATCTCTTAATGAACGGCATTCAACTCGCTCAGATTGCCTTCGCAATGGTGGCAGTCAAACTTTGGGATGCCATGTCCGATAACTTCTTCGGCGTGATTTTCGACAAAATTAAACTCAAAGGCGGTCGCAGTTTACCATGGCTCCGAATTGCCATGATTATCGTACCCGTCATGACGATCATCGTCTTTAATATTCCCAGCTTCCTGAGTCCGACCCAGAAATTAACCTGGTTTGCGCTTAGCTACATTCTCTGGGACACTGCCTATACGATTTCTGACGTTCCTATCTATAACCTCGTCACCCTGATGACCACAAATACCGTTGAACGTAACAGTATTCTTTCCATCGCTCGGATGGCTGCACTCGTTGGGACTTTTATCTCCACGATGGTTGCGACCTTCATGGTCTCAGAACAAGGAGGGTTTAGCTTCGGGATGACCGCCATCGTTCTTGGTACCATCATGCCCATCTTGATGTTTCCCGTCTCTTTCAAGGCAAAAGAACGTGTCCAACAAGTTGAGGCTAACGAATCTTATTCGCTCAAACAAATGTGGCAGTACGTCAAATCTAACAAGTACCTCCAGCGTTATTATCTCTACTACATTATCGCTGGGATCACCTGGACTAGTTCCGCAGTTGATTTGTTTGTTTCCTATTACTTCTTCGACAGCGCGCTCGTTTCCACTTTAACAATGATTGCCATGGCCGTTCCAATGGCCTTGATTGCACCACTAATGGGCATGATTTTAAAACACATCGACAAATTTAAACTCTTCTTCTGGAGTGCAGCGGCCTTAGTAGTCACGACTTTCTTAGTCTATCTTGGTGGAACCAAGATTCTGCCGCTTTATCTCACACTTATTGCGTTACGTTCAATTCCCCAGGGAATAGTGCTCACCCTTAACCTAACCTTCACACCAGACGTCGTGGAATATGCAAAATTCAGTTCTGGGATTGATGCACGAGGTATTGCCTTTGCCATCCAATCATTTTCCGGGAAATTAATTTCCTTGGCCCAACCACTTGGCTTGTTCGTCCTCGGCTTATTCGCCTGGGCACCAATTCAAGCAAAGAGTTTTGCCGACCTCGAAAAATTAGCCATTCAACAATCGCCAACCGCGTTGAACGGTCTTTGGATTGTTGCCGAGCTCCTTCCAGCCATTGGAGCCGCTGTCGCATTAATTCCACTTTTGTTCTATCACCTAAGGGACAAGGACGTGCAGTTGATGGCTGATGCCAACGCCGGACGCATTACCCACGAAGAAGCTCAGT
>CAMJXI010000050.1 GCA_946409675.1 uncultured Lactobacillus sp.
ACAATGTTAATTACCGCTTTGTCTGGCTCCAACTACTCATTCCCGCACTTATTTTAACAAGTGGAACTAGTTTAGGACCAGAAGCGACTTTAGTTAGTTCGACCGTTCTTTTTGGTGTCTGGATTCGTGACAAGATGCATTATTATGAAGTTAATTACACCGCCATTCGTTCCAAAACATGGTGGCTCCAATTTAAGGAGCTCTATTTCACCAGAAATAATTTGGTGCAGGGCAAGTCGTCCAATAAAGATGAAGTAATTGATTCGACCTTCAGCCTCAGAGTCAAAAAGGTACTGAAGTATTTTTACTTCGCCAACGGCATAGCCTGGTTTGCCCTTTTTTATAAACTAAGTGGTCAACCTAGCCTAATTATTCGCATCGGCGAGAGTCACTGGCAACCAAAAGCCTGGTTTATCATGATTCCCTTGTTAATCATGAGTTTTGGCTTCGGCAAGTTCTTGAACTTTTTAATGAAGAAACTCAAACAGATTATTCTCTTCCGCTTTACCAACCAAACTTGGTTGATTGTTTTCGGAGGAATCATGATTTACCTCGCAAGTATCCTCGGACCCGAGATGCTCTTTTCCGGCCAACACAATTTCCATCTCTTTAGTACCGGCTGGCAAAATTCACCGCTCTGGTATTTGGCATTTATCTCCCTCGGAAAGTTTGCCCTTCTATCTATTTGTAAGGTAACCGGATGGCTCGGTGGGGATATTTTCCCTGTTCTCTTTGCTTCTACGATTATTGGATTCATCGTGGCTTCTTGGCTACCGATGTTGGACCAGATTTTTGTTGTCGTGATGGTTGCGATGGGGATTAGTACCGCTATCCTGAAATCAAGCATCTTAGTTGGTAGCCTGATGGGGATTATGTTTGCCCCAGTCTATTTGCTCCCACTAGTGATTGCAGCAACCGCCTTACTCTACATTTACCATCACTACAATAAGATTGATTTAAAACCAATTTTCATCAAAATCAGTGCTAAATTCAAAACAATTAAACGCAGTTTTTTGGACAAAAATGTGACCGAATAAATTTGGTAAAACTTCTCTCTGATAATCTTGAAATTAATATTAAGTTAATATTAAAAACTTAAATTATCGTGTATACTTATACTATTAATGAGAAGAGAGGTTTATCAATGATAAATACGCAACGTTTTTTTGAAATTTTCCACCCAGAACACTATACCCTAGCGTTTGATATTGATCGTGGAGCTAAGACCATTCAAGGCACTACAACCATTGTTGGTGAAGCCTTAGATACTGAAATTTATCTTCATCAAAAAGATTTAACAATTTTGTCAGTTTACGCAAAAGAAACTGAACTAGAATTCGAAGTTTTACCTGACGATGAAGCAGTCAAAATCTTGCTTAAAGATGAAGGCGAAGTCACCCTAACTATTAAATATGAAACAAAATTGACTGATACAATGATGGGCATCTACCCATCTTATTACATGCTCGACGGCGAGAAAAAACAAATTATCGGTACCCAATTTGAATCAACAGCTGCGCGCCAAGCTTTCCTATGCGTTGACGAACCAGAAGCCAAAGCTACCTTTGACCTCCAAATCAAGTTCGACGAACAACCCGGCGAAACAATTCTTGCTAACATGCCAGAAAACAAAGAAGTTGACGGCGTGCATTACTTTGACCGGACCCTTAAAATGTCTACTTACTTAGTTGCCTTCGTCTTTGGTGACCTCCAAAGTCAAATCGTCACAACCAAGAGTGGCATTAAAGTTGGTGTCTTTGCAACCAAGGCACATGCTGCTAACGAACTCGATTTTGCCACTGATATTGCTAAACGCTCAATCGAATTTTTCGAAGACTTCTACCAAACACCATATCCACTTCCACAAGCTTATAATGTCGCTTTACCTGACTTTTCTGCTGGTGCCATGGAGAACTGGGGCCTGCTCACTTATCGTGAAGCTTACCTCGTCCTCGATGAAGACAAGACGGCTTTAGATACAAAACAACTCGTTGCAACTGTAATTGCCCATGAACTTGCGCACCAATGGTTCGGTGATTTAGTTACAATGAAGTGGTGGGATGACCTCTGGTTGAACGAAAGTTTTGCCAACATGATGGAATACGTTGCTATCGATGCAATCGAACCTGATTGGAAGATTTGGGAAATGTTCCAAACTTCAGAATCACAAGCTGCTCTTTTCCGTGACGCTACCGATGGCGTGCAATCTGTTCACGTCCCAGTTAACAACCCTGGCGAAATCGATTCCCTTTTCGATGGTGCCATTGTTTATGCTAAGGGTGCCCGGATGCTTGTAATGGCGCGCGCAATGATTGGCGACGATGCCTTACGTAAAGGTTTGAAAGCTTACTTTGCTGAACACCAATATGGTAACGCAACAGGGGATGACCTCTGGCAAGCCTTTAGCGATGCTTCCGGAATTGATGTTGGAACAGTCATGAAGACTTGGCTCGAACAACCTGGTTACCCAGTTGTAACTGCTAGCCTCAAAGATGACAAAATTGTCTTGTCACAAGAACAATTCTTCATCGGCGAAGCCAAACCACAAAACCGTCAATGGCAAATTCCTTTGGAAAGTAATTTTGCAGAACTACCAGAAATCATGAAGGACCAAGAAGTCAGTGTTGCTGGCTACAAGGAACTCCGTGCTAAGTATGGTGTGCCTTTCCGTCTTAACGTGGGCAACAATTCCCACTTTATCGTCCAATATGACGACGAATTGATGGCTGATATTTTGGCAAATACTGCTGCATTAAATTCCATCGATCAATTGCAATTATTACAAGCACAACAATTACTTGCTTCTGGTTCTAAAATTTCTTACGCCGACATTGTCCCATTGTTGGCTAAATTCCAAGACAGCACTTCAAACATCGTGAACGCTACAATCTTCCGCTTGTTAGGTGATTTGCAAGAATTCGTCGAACCAAAAACCGATGAAGAAAAGCAATTCAAGCTTTTTGTGAACCAGTTGAGCAAGGACCAAGTTGCTCGCTTAGGTTGGGCCAAGAAGGCCAACGAATCAATGGACGACAAACTTTCTCGTCGCTTTGTTTTGGCAAACGCACTTTACGCTGAAAATGCAGACGCAAGTGCAGCTGCTCACGAATTATATCAAGCAAACGAAGCTAACCCAGAAGCACTCGATGCCTCTGTTCGTTACTTAGTTTTGAAGAACGAAGTGAAGAACTACGGTTCTAAGGAATTATTAGAAAAACTAATTAAAGCTTATCAAACTACTTCAAATTCAAGTTACAAGACAGACTTGCGTGTTGCTGTCACAAGTACCAAAGATCCTGAACTAGTTAAGTTAGTCATCTCCAAGTTTGAAGATGCTGATACCGTTAAACCACAAGATTTACGTGGTTGGTACGCAGGAGTTCTCGGTAACGACGCCGGCGAACAAGCAGCTTGGGACTGGTTACGTAATGACTGGTCATGGCTTGAAAAGACTGTTGGTGGAGACATGGAATTCACGACCTTCATCACAGTTACTGCTAATGTCTTCAAAACGGCAAACCGTTTGGCCGAATTCAAAGAATTCTTCGAACCAAAACTCAACGTTCCTGGTTTTGAACGAGAAATCAAGATGGATACCAACGTGATTGCAAGCCGTGTTGCATTGATTGCAGCCGGTAAGGATGAAGTTGCAGCCGCAGTTGCCAAAGCTTTGAATTAGAAATTGGAGACACCAAAATGGATTTACCAGCGAAATTTTTAGAGGTCTTAAAATATGAGGGAGTTGTCTCAGTTGTCACTTGGACTCATGAAGGACCCCATATTACCAATACGTGGAATTCGTATTTGCGGTTTAACGACGAAAACGAAATTCTCATTCCGGCTGCTGGTTTCACGCATGCCGAATCTGATTTGGAGACGTATGATCACGTGCTTTTGACAGCTGGTGCGCGCCAAGTTATGGGCCACAACAACTATCAGGGGACAGGATTTCGAGTGCACGGTGAAGCTTGGTTCGAAGATAAAGGACCAAATTTTGAGCTGATGCATGACGCTTACCCATTTATTCGCGAAGTCTTAATTATTAAGCCGGAAGAATTTAAACAATTGCTCTAAATTGAGCTTTAACAAGTAACTTAGTTATTTTAAAAAGGGAACTTAGATAACGTTATCGTTTTCTATGTCCTTTTTTTCTGCTATAGTTATTAGTACTACTAAAATTAAGGAGTAATTATGAAAGTCTTATTACCATACCTAAAACGTTATCAAAAAGATGCATGGCTCTCTTTTGCTTCCGTTTTAGTTGTTGTCTTTGCTAGTCTCTGGCAACCAAAAATATTGCAGACCATTATGGAAGCAATAATGAACCAAGATAAGTCAGTAATTATGGGCGAAGGCATCAAGATTATTGGCCTCGCCTTGATCGGAATCCTGGCTGGGATTCTAAATACTATCTTTTCTGCCCGTGTGGCCTTGAATATCTCGACTGATTTAAGAGCCGACATGTTCAAAAAAATTCAAACTTTTGCCTACGCTGATATCGAAAAATTCAGTGCCTCAAACCTTGTGGTGCGGATGACTAACGATATTAACCAAGTGCAAATGGTTGTAATGGCCTTTTTCCAACAAGTAACGAGAATCCCAATCATGTTGGCTGGTGCCTTTATTCTGGCAATGATTACCATGCCCCAACAATGGTGGGTTGTCTTAATCATGCTGGCGATTATCATCGGCGTTTCCTTGTACTCATTCACGAGAATGGCGAAGCTCTTTGCGAGCACCCAAAAGGAAATTGAAGAAGTTAACACGCTTGCCCGTGAAAACTTGATGGGGATCCGAGTGGTTAAATCATTCGTCCAAGAACCAGCCCAAATTGAACAATTTTCAGAAACCAGTGACCGTTTGACCGATATCACTACCAAAATCGGTTACTTATTTGCGATGCTGATGCCCGTGTTCTTCTTGGCCGCTCATTCAGCAATCGGTGTTTCAATCTTTATCGTCGGTAAGAATATTGTGGCGCACCCAGCTTACTTGGCTGCGATCAGCTCATTTACCACTTACATGATGATTATTCTCTTCTCTGTGATCAACGGCGGAATGTTGATGACTTTTGCCTCACGTGCCTTTATTTCACTCGGCCGGATGAGGGAAGTCTTGGACACTGAACCTTCAATGAAGTTCACCGCGGACAAGGACGTCGAAATTAACGGCGATATTACCTTTGATCACGTTGACTTCACTTACCCTGGTGATGACCAAGCAACTCTGCAAGACTTGAGTTTCAAGGTATCTGCTGGTCAAATGATTGGGATTGTCGGAGCTACTGGCTCTGGGAAGACCTCATTGGCTCAACTGATTGCGCGTTTGTATGATCCGCAATCAGGTGAAGTTCGCTTAGGCGACGTCAACATTAAGGATGTTCCGGAAAAAGAACTCCGCGAAATGATCGCCTTTGTTTTGCAAAGAGGGACTTTATTCTCCGGCACAATCTCAAGTAACCTACGTCAAGTTAAGGAAGACGCCACGATGTCGAACATGCAGTGGGCAGCTAACATTGCCCAAGCATCTGAGTTCATCGAACGCTTGCCTGAAAACTATGACGCTCCTGTTGAAGAACGTTCCGCTAACTTCTCTGGTGGGCAAAAACAACGTTTGGCGATTACCCGGGGAATTATTGCAGAACCTAAGATTTTAATTTTGGATGACGCAACTAGTGCCTTGGATGCTAAATCCGAAAAACTCGTGCAAGAAGCATTGGACCGCGAATTGAAACACACCACCACTGTGGTAATTGCAGAAAAAATTTCTTCAATTATTCGCGCAGACCAAATTATCGTCATGGATCAAGGTAAGCTAGCCGGAATTGGCACGCACCACGACCTCGTGAAGAATAACGAGATCTACCGTGAGATTTATCTCACCCAAAAGGCTAAGGAAGGGGGATTAGCAAATGCAGGACTTTAAGAATGCAGCACGCTACTATCAACATTATTTAGCGAAGTTTAAATGGCAGTTCTTGTGGGCAACAATCCTCATCTGTATTAGTACAGCCGCAATCGTGATTGCACCAACCTACTTGGGTCGGGCAATTGAACAACTGACTACTTATTTACAACTATATGGCAACGAAACGACCAGACACTTGGCTAATTTCTCCGCCTTTAACAAAACCCTAGCAATTTACTTAACGCTTTACTTCATTGATGCAGCAACCATCTTTATCGCCAGTCGTTACTTTGCGGTCATCACTGCAAAATCAACGGGTACGATGAGAATCGGTTTGTTCCGCAAAATGCAAAGAATGAAGATTCAATACTTCGATTCACATAGTGACGGCGATATTTTGGCACGTTACACAAGTGACCTCGATAACATCTTCAACGCAATGAACCAAGCAATGCTCGAAATTTTCCTTTCAGTGACGCAATTCGTCGGAATCATCATCGTGATGTTCCACGCGAACGTGACGCTCGCTTGGGTGACAATGGCAAGTACGCCAATCACCATTGTTTTGGCAATTTTCGTCATGAAAAAAGCTGGAACGAGTGTTAACCAACAACAAGATGAGATGGGTCGTTTGAACGGCTACATCAACGAACAAATCACCGGACAAAAGAGTATTATCACGAACGGCTTGCAAGCTGAATCAGTTAAGGGCTTTGAGGTCGTGAACAACGACTTCAAGAAGGTCGCACTCCGTGGCCAAATCTGGTCCGGTTCGCTTAACCCATTGATCGTTGGGATGTCACTTTTGAACAACGCTATTGTGATTTTTGCCGGCTCATGGTTAGTTCTAAGTGGTAACTTAGGCGCTGGGGCAGCTCTTGCTACTCTGGTTGTGTTTGTGAACTACGCTAACCAATATTACCAACCAATTCAATCGTTGACTTCACTTTATGGCATGATCCAATTGGCCATTACTGGGGCACGAAGAATTGATGAAGTTCGGAATCAACCTGACGAAGAGAAACCCGTTGATGGTAATGAATTTACTGGTATTCAAGAAGAAATTAACTTGAACGACATTAAATTCAGTTATAACCCGGGCAAAGAAATTCTTCATGGAGTTTCGATTAACGTTCCTAAGGGTCACATGGTCGCTTTAGTTGGACCAACCGGTTCTGGTAAGACGACTGTCATGAACTTGCTTAATCGCTTCTATGACGTCGATTCTGGCTCGATTAAGTTTGATGAGACGGATATCAAAACCTTCGACCTCGATTCATTACGTAAAAATGTGGGGATTGTCTTACAAGATCCGCAATTATTTACGGGTACAATTGCCGACAATATTCGTTTTGGTAACCCCGATGCAAGTATGAGTCGAGTGGTGGCGGCTGCTAAGAGATCGGAAGAGCACACGTCTGAACTCCAGTCACCAACGGAAATC
>CAMJXI010000051.1 GCA_946409675.1 uncultured Lactobacillus sp.
CATGGAGATTCAAAGTAACACAGTTTGCCAAATGATGGCGCAAAGCTCTCATGGTAAATCTCGGGCGTTGTATTTACCAGAAAACGTCAGCCCCGAAGTTTTACGGTCACTGATTCAAGATCCTTCTATTAGAGAAGTGCTTGATTACATTTCAAATAGTGATGCAGTAATTCACGGGATTGGCTCGGCAGATACGATGGCTCAGCGGCGCGACCTTGACTTGAACGTTCGTTCCAAGTTGAGACAAGCCGATGCAGTAGTTGAATGTTTTGGGTATTTCTTCAACCGCGAAGGTAAAGTAATTTATAAGATACCTCGAATTGGCTTACAACTCGAGGACCTGTTCAAAATGCCTCATGTTTTCGCGATAGCGACTGGTCAAAAGAAGGCCACCGCCATTCGAGCCTACATGCACAATGCACCTTCCCAGACTTGGTTAATTACCGACGAAGGTGCCGCTAACTCGATTTTAAATGGGAAATAGGTCCCTTTAAAATATAATTTTACACATTCCTAAGGAGGAAAAACTGTTATGACAGTTAAAATTGGTATTAATGGATTCGGCCGTATTGGTCGTTTAGCTTTCCGTCGTATTTTCGAACTTGGTGCAAAATCAAGTGATATTGAAGTTGTTGCAATCAACGACCTCACTAGCCCTGCAATGTTGGCACATCTTTTGAAATATGATTCTACTCATGGAACTCTTGATGCAGAAGTTTCTGCAACAGAAGATTCAATCATCGTAAATGGTAAGACTTACCACGTATACGCAGAACCACAAGCACAAAACATTCCTTGGGTTAAGAATGATGGTGTTGACTTCGTACTTGAATGTACTGGTTTCTACACTTCAAAAGCAAAATCACAAGCTCATTTGGATGCTGGCGCAAAACGTGTCTTGATCTCAGCTCCAGCTGGTAACGATCTTAAGACTATCGTTTACAACGTAAATGATAACGAATTAACTGGTGACGATACTATCGTTTCAGCTGGTTCATGTACTACTAACTGTCTTGCACCAATGACATACTTCTTGGATAAAGAATATGGCATCGAAGTTGGTACTATGACTACTGTTCATGCTTACACATCAACACAAATGCTTCTTGGTGGACCTGTTCGTGGTGGTAACTTGCGTGCTGCACGTGCTGCTGCTGCAAATACTATTCCTCATACTACTGGTGCTGCTAAAGCTATCGGCTTGGTTGTTCCTTCAGTTAACGGTAAATTACAAGGACATGCACAACGTGTACCTGTTACCGATGGTTCACTTACTGAATTAGTTACTATCTTAGGCAAGAAAGTTACTGCTGACGAAGTTAACGAAATGATGAAGAAAGCAACTACTGATAACGAAAGTTACGGCTGGAATGAAGACGAAATCGTATCAAGCGACATTGTTGGTACAACTTATGGTTCAATCTTCGACCCAACACAAACTGAAGTTACTACTGCTGGCGACAAACAATTAGTTAAGACTGTTGCTTGGTATGACAACGAATACGGCTTTACTTGCCAAATGGTTCGTACTTTATTGAAATTTGCTACTCTTTAATTCTTAGGAATTCAACAATAGCTTAAATTAAAACATAAACATTACCACGAATAGAGGCGGAGGGAGATTATACTCCTTCCGCCTTTTTTCAAGGAAAGATGGAGGAAAAAATGGCTAAACTTATTGTGTCAGATATTGACGTTAAAGATAAAAAAGTTTTAATCCGTGTTGACTTTAATGTTCCCATTAAAGACGGCGTGATCGGTAACGACAACCGTATTGTGGCTGCATTACCAACAATCAAATATGTAACTGAAAATGGTGGTAAAGCTATTTTACTTTCTCACTTAGGCCGTATCAAATCTGATGATGACAAACTTAAATTAACTCTTAAACCAGTTGCTGCTCGTTTGAGCGAACTTTTGAAAAAAGATGTTAAATTTGTTGCTTCAAATGAAGGTAAAGAATTAGAAGATGCTATTGCTGCTATGAATGATGGCGATATCCTTGTTATGGAAAACACTCGTTTCCAAGATATCGATAACGACTTCGGCAAACGCGAATCTAAGAATGATTCTACACTTGGCGCATACTGGGCCGGTCTTGGCGACGCTTTTGTTAACGACGCCTTCGGTACTGCTCACCGTGCACATGCTTCAAACGTTGGTATCGCAGAAGCTATGAAAGCTGCTAACAAACCTGTTGCTGCTGGCTACTTGATGGAAAAAGAAATCAAGTTCGTCGGTGACGCTGTTGATCATCCAGTACATCCATTTGTTACTATCCTTGGTGGTGCAAAGGTTTCTGATAAGATCGGTGTTATCGAAAACTTAATTCCTAAGTCTGACTACATCTTAATCGGTGGTGGGATGGCTTACACATTCTTGGCTGCTCAAGGCCACGAAATTGGTAAATCATTATTCGAAGCTGACAAAGTTGAATTGGCAAAAGAATTGCTTGCTAAAGCAGGTGACAAACTTGTCTTACCTATCGACAACGTAGTTTCAAAAGAATTTTCTAACGACGCTCCTTTTGAAGTTGTTGGTTTAGATATTCCTGCTGACGAAATGGGACTTGATATCGGACCTAAGTCAGTTGCTTTATTCAAAGAAAAACTTGCTGGTGCTAAGACTGTTGTCTGGAACGGACCAATGGGTGCCTTTGAAATGAGTAACTTCGCTAACGGTACTCTTGAAATCGGTCGCGAACTTGGTAGTTTAACTGAAGCTACTACAATCATCGGTGGTGGCGATTCTGCTGCTGCTGCAATCCAATTGGGACTTGCTGACAAGATCACACATATCTCAACTGGTGGTGGTGCTTCACTTGAATACCTTGAAGGTAAAACTTTACCAGGTATCGCTTCAATTTCTGATAAATAGGAAGGTCATTATTAAATTATGCGTACACCAATTATTGCTGGGAACTGGAAATTAAACTGTAACCCAACAGAAACCATTGCTTTTGTTGAAGCAGTGAAAGATAAATTACCATTGAATTCTAAAGTTGAATCAGTTATCGCAGCACCTGCTGTTGATTTACAATCATTACTTGATTCTGCAAAAGGTTCACAATTAAAGACTGCTGCTCAAAACGCTCACTTTGAAGATGCTGGTGCTTACACCGGTGAAACTTCACCTAAGGTTTTGAAAGAAATGGGCATCGACTATGTTATTATCGGACATTCAGAACGTCGTGAATACTTCCACGAAACTGATGAAGATATCAACAAAAAAGCACATGCAATTTTCAAAAACAACTTGAAACCAATCATCTGTTGTGGTGAAACTTTGGCAACTCGTGAAGCTGGCGAAGAAACTAAATGGGTTGTTGGCCAAATCAAAGCTGCTCTTGCAGGTTTGAGTGCTAAACAAGTAGCAAACACAGTTATCGCTTACGAACCAATCTGGGCAATCGGAACTGGTAAAACAGCTTCATCAGAACAAGCTCAAGAAATGTGCCACGCAATCCGCGAAGCAGTTAAAGATCTTTATAATGAAGAAGCTGCTGGCGCAGTTCGTATCCAATACGGTGGTTCAGTTAAACCTGGCAACGTTAAAGAATTGATGGCTAAGAAAGACATCGACGGTGGTTTAGTCGGTGGTGCTTCCCTTGACCCAGAATCATTCTTAGCACTTGTTAACTATCAAGACTAATTTTTGCTCAGCAAAAATTAATTGATTTAGGTTTAATAATTGTTGTAACTATTGTAAAATTAAGTTGTATGTTAAATTTTTTATGTAAATAAAAGGAGAAAATAAATGTCTGTTATTACTGATGTTTTAGCTCGTGAAGTTTTAGACTCTCGTGGTAACCCAACTGTTGAAGTTGAAGTTTACACTGAATTAGGCGGTTTTGGTCGCGCAATCGTTCCATCTGGCGCATCAACTGGTGAACATGAAGCTGTTGAATTACGTGACGGCGACAAATCACGTTTTGGCGGTCTTGGTGTTTTGAAGGCTGTTGAAAATGTTAACACTGAACTTTCAAAAGCTGTTATTGGTCTTGATGTAACTGACCAACGTGGTGTTGACCTTACAATGATCGACCTTGATGGTACTGAAAACAAAGGTCGTTTTGGCGCAAACGCTATTCTTGGTGTTTCACTTGCTGCTGCACGTGCTGCTGCTGACGAACTTGGTATGCCTTTATACGAATACCTTGGTGGCCCAAATGCCCACGTATTACCAACTCCAATGATGAACGTTATCAACGGTGGTAAACATGCCGATAACAACGTTGACTTCCAAGAATTCATGATCATGCCTGTTGGTGCTAAGAGCATCCACGAAGCAGTTCGTATGGGTTCAGAAACTTTCCACACTTTGAAAGCTATTCTTAACGAACGTGGCGACAGCACTGCTGTTGGTGACGAAGGTGGATTTGCTCCTAACTTGAAGAACAACGAAGAACCATTTGAAATCCTTGTTGAAGCTATTCAACGTGCCGGTTACAAACCTGGCGAAGACATTTCAATCGCATTTGACGTTGCTTCATCAGAATTCTACAATGCTGAAACTAAGAAGTATGTTACTGTTGCTGATGGTAAAGAATACACAGCTGCTGAATTTACTGACTTACTTGAAAGCCTTGTTGACAAATATCCTGTTGTTTCAATCGAAGATCCTTTGGATGAAAACGAATGGGATGACTGGGCAACTTTAACTGCTCGTCTTGGCAAAAAAGTTCAACTTGTTGGTGATGACTTGTTCGTTACTAACACAGACTACCTTAAAAAGGGTATCCAAATGGGCGTTGCTAACTCAATCCTTATCAAAGTTAACCAAATCGGTACTTTGACAGAAACTTTTGAAGCTATCGAAATGGCTAAAGAAGCAGGTTACACAGCAATCGTTTCTCACCGTTCAGGTGAAACAGAAGATACTACAATCGCTGACTTAGTTGTTGCAACTAATGCTGGCCAAATCAAGACTGGTTCAATGAGCCGTACTGACCGTCTTGCTAAGTACAACCAATTGTTCCGTATTGAAGAACAATTATCAGATACTTCTGAATACAAAGGTATCAGCAGTTTCTACAACATCAAAAAATAATTCGTAAAATTATATTTTAGAAGCAGGTCTCTCTTTGGAGGCCTGTTTTTTTGTAGTAATTAATTGCGCGATATGGTAAAGTATTAACAGTGATTATTCTTTAAAAGCAGTCTCGGAGGAAAACTCTTTGTATAATTTAGTAATGACGTTAATGATTATCGTCTCAATTTTGATTATTATCGCTGTCATGATGCAGCCACAAAAACAACAAGATGCGCTGAACGCCCTTTCTGGTGGTGCCGTATTTAGCGGACAAACTAAGAAGCGTGGCTTCGAAGCGTTTATGGAAAAAGTTACTTCCGTCCTACTTGTAATCTTTTTCGTTCTGGCTGTAGTCTTAGCTGCGATGTCGTCTAAGTAAGCAATTGCCTCCTGTTGTAGGGGGCTTTTTCTAATTGGAGCAGAAATGAGTTCATTTAAATTACCACAAAATTTTGAACTTCCTGCGGGGAAACCAGCAGTGTTACTTTTGCATGCCTTCACGGGTAGTACGAGTGATGTCAGACTATTGGCCGGGTTTTTGAACCGGGCCGGTTTTAGTGCGTACGGCTTCAATTTCACGGGACACGCAACCTTAGACCCTAGTGACATACTGACTAAGGGTTCGCCTGACAGATGGCGTTATCAGACGCACGATGCTGTGACTAAACTCCAAAAAATGTACGGTAATAATATCTTCGTTTTTGGACTATCGTTAGGCGGTATTTTTGCAATGGACGCCTTGGAGAGTTTTCCTGGTGTTGTGCAAGGCGGGGGAGTTTTCAGTTCACCCGTGTTCACTAACCATGAGAAGAACGGCAAGACGCTACCCACAGGGTTTATGAACTACTCGAAGATGATGCAAGGCTTCAACAAAAATAAATCTGACAGCGACAAAGAACAAGAGCTGCAGTTTATTGCAGAAAATATCAGGCCTAAGTTACAAACAATTAATCAATTTCAAGACGTGGTCCAGGCAGGTTTGGGCCAAATTAAGCAACCGGTGTTCATTGGCCAAGGCGGTGCCGACGAGATTATTGATCAATCGAAGGCGTATGATTTAAGAGATAGCTTAGTCCAAGCTAAAGCAATCGACTTTAAGTGGTATGAAGGCGCAAGTCACGTCATCACGACTAACACGGCAAAGAAACAATTACAAGAAGACGTCAAACAATTCATAGAAAACAACTATTCAGAGGTATATTAATGGCTCAAAACGAGCGTACAATCGCAAATATTTTAGAAACATTCCGCCAGAATCCCACTAAGGTTTTTAGTGTCGATGAAGTGGAAAAACACGTGAACTTTCATCACGACTTGGACTTTTCAGAAATCGTTAAAACTTTAACTTTTTTGGAAAATGAAAAGAAAATTGAAACAGATGGCCACGGCCAATACAAATTAACGCAAGAAAACGAAATCGTGGAAGGCTCATTTAGAGCTAACGATAAGGGCTTTGGTTTTGTTAAGTTGGAAGATGAAAATGTCGATGATATTTTTATTGCCAAGGACAACACCCTTTTTGCGTTGGACGGCGACCAAGTAAAGGTTAGAATCTCAAAGAGTGCTAACCCATGGAATGGCAAGGGACCAGAAGGTATTGTCATTGAAATTCTCGAACGGAAGATGACTGACTTAGTGGGTGAATTCATGCCTTATTCAGACGTCCAAGTTCAAAGAACCGGTTTTTACGGTTATGTGAAGAGCCACAACAAAAAAATGAAGAACTACTCTGTCATGATTTCAGATGATGGATTACACCCACAAATGGGCGATATGGTGAAGGTTGAAATTACTGAATACCCAACGCCTGCTTTCCCAACAAGAATGCTGGGGATTGCGCAATTTTCAATCGGGAATAAGAACGAACCTGGTGTTGATATCATGTCGGTTGTTTACGATCATGACTTGCGGACCGAATTCCCAGAAGAAGCATTGGATCAAGCAGAAGCTATTCCAGATCACGTGTTACCAGAAGAAAAAATTGGTCGTCGTGACCTAACCGATGAAGTAACTGTCACAATTGATGGGGACGATTCAAAGGACTTCGATGATGCCGTTACGCTCTGGAAACTAGACAACGGTAACTATCATTTGGGCGTGCATATCGCCGATGTTAGTCACTACGTAACTGAAGGCTCACCACTTGATGCAGAGGCTTTTGAACGAGGCAACTCAACTTACTTGGTTGACCGCGTTATTCCAATGCTCCCATTCCGTCTTTCAAACGGAGATCGGAAGAGCGTCGTGTAGGGAAAGAGTGTAGATCTCGGT
>CAMJXI010000052.1 GCA_946409675.1 uncultured Lactobacillus sp.
CAAAAAGTGCCTCACAATCATTAGACTATTTGTCTAACAATTATGAAGCACTTCATTACTTGGAAGCTCGTCTTAATATTTTTAACTTACTTTTACTGAATGTTGGAACGATAAAGTCCGATGACCTTACCTAAGATGCTTACCTCATCCAAAATAATTGGGGCGAGGGTGTCATTTTCCGGTTGTAAGCGGAAGTGACCATTTTCTTTGAAGAAACGTTTAACAGTTGCTTCGTCTTCACCGGTCATTGCGACCACGACCTCACCGTTAGAAGCAGTATTTTGTTTCTTAACGATGACTTCATCACCGTCAAAAATTCCGATGTTGATCATACTATCACCACGAACCGAAAGCATGAAGAGTTGTTCTTCTTGGTTTACCAAATCTGGTGGAAGAGGGAAATAATCGGTAATTTCTTCAACGGCCAAGATTGGTTGACCAGCGGTAACGACGCCGACCATTGGAATAGCCTTCTGCTTAGCGCCAATGGCTTCTAAACCTGTAGGGGTAACTTCGATAGCACGAGGCTTAGTTGCGTCCTTAACCAGGTATCCCTTGGCTTCTAGGCGCATTAAGTGACCGTGCACGGTAGAAGTAGATGAAAGACCAACTGCTTCACAGATTTCTCGCACCGTAGGTGGAAAGCCCCGATCTTCGACCGTCTCGTAGATATAGCGTAAAATTTCATTTTGTTTAGAATCGTGTGTTTTTGTCATTTGAAAACTCCGAATTTATTGTTAATATAAGAATATCACAGTTTTTAACTAGGGGCAAACAAATGTTCTAGTATGTAAAGGGGGATATTATGAGTCTTTCAAAAGATGAACAAGAAAAAATCCGCAAACGGATTAACGAACTAGCAAAGAAGAAAAAAGAAGCCGAATTAACTGCTGAAGAAGAAGCAGAACGGCAAGATTTGCACCAACAATTTTTGGCGAATTTTCGTGAAGGTTTTAGACAACAACTCGAGAGTATCAAGGTTGTTGACAAAGAAGGAAACGATATTACGTCAGAAAAAGCTAAAAAAGCGCAAAGAAAAAACGGATTAAGGAAAGATTAGTCTTTCATTAATGGCGAATTTTGTGTACACTAAGAATGTTAAATTTTGGAGGTTTTATAGATGAACATTGGTTTAATAGTTTTATTACTAGTTATAGGATTTGCACTTGGTGCAGTAGCTGGCTTCTTTGGAGCTCGTGCCTATATGAAGAAATATTTTGAAGATAACCCACCGGTTAATGAAGATATGATTAGTGCAATGATGTCACAAATGGGTCAAAAACCATCTGCCAAGAAATTGAATCAAATGATGATTGCAATGAAAGCACAACAAAAAGCTTCAAAAAAATAGTATTAGCTTGCGGCGGGTTAACCTAGTTAACCCGTCTTTGTTTTACACAAAAAGGGGTAGAAAATGGGAATATTTAAAAAATTGGGTTGGTACTTCAAATCTGAGAAGAAACGTTACCTCTTAGGTGTAGGATTTTTAATGCTTACTTCGGTAATCAATTTGATACCACCCAGAATTATCGGCTTAATGGCCGACCAAGTGGACAAGGGCACCATGCCTTGGTCCAAATTTTTTATGTTGATCGGTGCAATTGTTTTAGCAGCCGTCTTGCTGTATTTTTTCCGTTACATGTGGAGGAACCGCATCTGGGGTGGCGCTGCCAAACTAGAACGTGAGATGCGTTCTAAGTTGTTCTGGCACTTCATGCAGATGGATGAGACCTTCTTTCAACGTCACCGAACAGGTGATTTGATGGCTCATGCGACGAATGACTTGAGTGCCATTCAACAAGTGGCAGGAGCTGGTGTTTTGACGCTGGTCGACTCAATCGTGACTGGTGGTTCAACCATCATCGCTATGATGATTTTTGTCGATTGGAAATTAACATTGGTTGCAATGATTCCAATGCCATTCTTAGCCGTCATGGCTCGAATCTTAGGGACAAAACTCCATGATGCATTCGGCCATTCACAAGCAATGTTCTCTAAATTAAATAATAAGACCCAGGAAAGTATCGCCGGAATCAAGGTCATCAAGACTTTTGGTCAGGAAGATGACAGTGTCGCTGAATTTGACGGCATGATTAACAAGACCATCGACGTCAACAAAAAAGTGTTCCGCTTAGATGCAATGTTTGATCCTTTGACGACATTAATCATTGGTGCAACCTACGTGATTACCATCATCTATGGTGGCTCAATGGTCATGTCAAAGGCGATTACGATTGGACAATTGATTTCCTTCATTGCTTATATTTCAGCAATGGTTTGGCCAATGTTTGCTATTGGTCGTTTATTCAACATCTTGGAACGTGGTAGTGCCAGTTATGACCGGGTCATGTTCTTGATGAACGAAAAGACCTTGATTAAGGAAATTACGGACGACGCAGAACCAATCGCTTCTGGCGACTTAAAATACGACGTTCAAAAATTTGCTTATCCCGACGAACCAGATGAATTAGTCTTGCAAAATATTAAGTTTACTTTGCCTCAGGGCAAGACATTGGGCTTAGTTGGTCGTGTCGGTGCCGGTAAATCAACCATCATTAAATTGTTAATGCGTGAATTTGATAACTACACTGGTTCCATCGAGATTGGCGACAACAACATCAAATCGTTGCGGCTTGATTCACTCAAATTAGCCATTGGGTATGTGCCACAAGATAACTTCTTGTTCTCAACTAGTATCAAAGACAACATCCGCTTCTCAAATATCGAAGCGAGCCAAGATTCAGTTGAAGTTGCTGCAGAAAAAGCAGCCTTACATGAAGACATCATGAATTTCCCCAAGAACTACCAAACTTTGGTTGGTGAAAACGGTGTGTCATTGTCAGGTGGTCAAAAACAACGGATGGCGATTGCTCGTGCATTGTTGAAGGATCCTGAGATTTTGATTTTGGATGATGCTTTCTCTGCCGTCGATGCAAAAACCGAAGAGGCAATTTTGCACAACTTGAACGAGGAACGTGGCGACAAGACGACTATTATCTCGGCACACAGACTTTCAAGTGTTATGCACGCGGATGAGATTTTGGTCATCGACGAAGGTCAGATTGTTGAATCTGGAACACATGAGACACTGCTTGCAAGTGGTGGTTGGTATAAAGAAATGTGGAACAAGCAACAATTTGAAGGCGCAACTGGAGGGAGGAATAATTATGGATGAACATCAATCAGTTTGGTCTAAAAGTATTCCTTTTAAAGAACAACTAAAGATCATGAAGCGTTTATTTGGTTTTACGAAACCATTCAAGTACCAATTTTTAGCAGCCATTTTTGGTTCCTTTATCGTTAGTGCCTTAACCATGTTGTTACCAAGACTATTGCAATACTTCATGGATAATTTTTTGGCAAAACAATCAGCAACTGTTCAGATTGTTCTAGGTATCGCGTTAATTTATGCGATTGGGACAATTTTGAAGGCAATTGTGCAATTCATTTACATTTACTTGTTCAACTTAGCGTTTGAGCGTTCCCTTGAAAGAGTACGTCAAACTTTGTTCAATAAGTTGAATAAATTGGGTATGCGTTATTTCGACCAGACTCCATCAGGTTCGATTGTGTCTCGTGTCACCAATGATACAAGTACTTTAGCCGACTTTTGGAACGTCTTTGCGACCATTATCTTTGCGGTCTTTTCAATCGTCACAGCGTTTATTGCGATGTGGACGACAAATCACACGGCAGCTTTGATTGTGCTCGCATTTATCCCAATCTTGATTTTCTTCATCTGGCTTTACTCTAGTTACAGTTCACGATTGTATCGTCAATTTAGAGAAAAGTTGAGTTTAATCAACGTTAAATTGAACGAATCAATCGAAGGTATTACGGTTATTCAACAATTTAGACAAGAAAAACGAGTGGATGACGAATTTGAAAAGGTCAATGAGGAACAGTTGGCAACGCGTAATGCGATGATCAAAATCAACTCACTGCTCTTGTCACCAATTACTTCATTACTTTATTCGTTAGCGGTTACAGCAGTTTTGATCTACTTTGGTTTCCCAACGCAACACATTTTTGTCCAAGCTGGTGTCATCTATGCGTTCACTAACTACGTGCAAAACTTCTTCAATCCATTGTCAGAAGTGATGGATTCGATGACCTTCTTCCAAGATGGTGTGGTTGCCGGAATGCGGATTTTTAGAATTTTGGATAACGAAGAACTTGCTCCAAAACAATTGGATGTGCCAGATGCAAAAGTAACTGAGGGACGAATTGAATTTAAACACGTGAACTTCAGTTATGATGGCGAACACCAAATCCTAAAAGATGTGAACTTTACGGTTGAACCGGGTGAAACACTCGGGATCGTTGGACACACAGGTAGTGGTAAGAGCTCAATCATCAACGTGATGATGCGCTTCTACGAATACTACGAAGGTGAAATCTTGATTGATGGTCATAACATTCGGGACTTCAAGAAGGATGAACTCCGTGCAAAACTAGGACTTGTTTTGCAAGATCCATTTATGTTCTATGGGGATGTGGCTTCTAACATCAGATTGTATAATGACAAAATTTCTGATGAAGAAGTTGTGCGTGCTGCTCAATTTGTGCAAGCTGATCATTTCATTGAACGGCTACCAAGAAAGTATCACTCTAAGGTGATTGAAGGTGGCTCACAATTCTCAAGTGGTCAAAGACAATTGATTTCGTTTGCGAGAACAGTTGTAACAGATCCGAAGATTTTGGTGCTCGATGAAGCTACGGCTAATATCGATACGGAAACCGAATCAATGATCCAAGAAGGATTGAAAAAGATTCGTCATGGTCGTACTACTTTGGCGATTGCGCACAGACTTTCGACAATCATGGATTCTAACCAGATTATTGTGTTGGACCAGGGTCAGATTGTGGAACATGGTACGCATCAAGAATTGCTTGATTTGAAGGGTTACTACTATAACTTGTATCAATTACAACAAAATATGTAAACAAATTATTGTAGAATAAATCACTTAAAAAGCCTGGTTATCAGATTTTCTGATAGACCAGGCTTTTGCGTTATAAACTATTTTGCGATGTATTTGAATTCTGGATCAAGCTCAGTATCAATTGCCTGCCAAGCGTCTTCCATTTGCGAATAAAGTTCCGCAGTTGTATCTTCATTAATCTTCATTTTGCGGTCAATCATGATTGGTTCACCGAAAGTGATTTTCAAAGGTTGACGTTTGAGTAATCCCTTAAAGTTTACCGGTCCTTGATAGACAGCTGGCACAAGCGGTTTGTTAGCTAATTTTGCGATGACAAATGCCCCAGATTTTAATTCTGCGCTATGTCTAGTTCCCGAAGGGAAGATGATCAAGCTGTAGTCATCCTTCTTAAGTCCTCTGACAGGAATTTTGATGGCAGAAGGTGCTGGGTTGTCGCGGTCAACGCTAAAGGCGTGAGCATGGCGTAAAATCCAACTCAAAATTGGATTCTCAAACAACTCTTTTTTTGCCATGAAAATAAACTCTTTAGGGCTTGCTGCTAAGGCAAACAATACGGGTTCCCACCAGGTTCTATGCGGTGCGATTAAAATGTAATTACCTTCAGGAATGCGTTCTTTATTATAAACATGGAGATGCCCATTCAAGACCCAGACAACGAATCTGGCAATCGGGCGAATTATTTTATAAAACATATTTTTCCACCTAACTTTTAACTATGTTATTATAGCAAAGATTACTAGAATTCAGTAGAGGTTACCATGAAAATCGACATATTACCAGACGAAAGAATTGACTACTTACTTAAAGACGAACTGCAGATCATCCAAACTAATGATAGTTTCGCTTATTCTTTGGATACTATTTTGCTCGGCAACTTCGCTCAAAAATTCGTCCATGACAATCACCGTGTAGCCGATCTTTGTGCCGGTAACGGTGCTGCCAGTCTCTTCATGTCCCATGGTAACAAAGCCAACTACGATTTGGTTGAGATTCAACCCGAGATGGCTGACAAAGCAGAGCGTTCGATTCAACTAAACGATTTATCCGACCGTTTGCATGTTTATAATGACGACGTCAAAAATGCTTTTAAGTTCTTAGAGAAGGATTCGTATGATCTCGTGATCTGCAATCCTCCTTATTTCAAAGTTACCAAAGGCCACACGATTAATCCAGATGAAAAGAAGGCTATTGCCCGCCATGAAATCATGATTAATCTCGAACAAATTATTCAAATTGCAAGTGGCTTACTCAAAACGCGGGGTAAGTTTGTCATGGTCCACCGTCCTGAGCGCCTAGCTGAGATCGTCCTTTTTTGTTCGCAAAACAACCTGGGTATTAAATTTGTCCAACCATTTATTCCTAAAACGGGCAAAGACGCAAACCTCATTATCGTTGTTGCCACACGCAATACCAACAGTGACGGCTTGATTTTGAAATCGGATATCGTCGTCCACGACGAAAACGACGAATACACCCCAGAAATTCAGGCAATCTTAAATGGAAACTAAAGCTGACGTAAAAAAATATTATTTCTATTTACTGCAATGTGCTGACCGGACTTTTTACGGCGGGTTCACCACTGACGTTGAGAAGAGGGTGGCCACCCATAATGCGGGTAAAGGTGCCAAATACACCAAGTTGCGTCTGCCTGTTAAGCTGCTTTACTTCGAAGAATTCGACGACAAGTCGGTAGCTTTGAAGCGCGAATACTGGTTTAAACACCAAACGAGGGCGTATAAAGAAAATTTTTTGGCTGAGCAAAAAATTCCGTTCAAGAAGTTACATTAACCAATAGTTTTTGAATTATCTTTCCTAATTATCTGCTTATTGCCGTTAAAGAAAGAAAATGCTTGCACTTAGCCCGTAAAATCTGTAAACTATAACAGTGCTGTTTAGGCACAAAAATCCACATTAATTGCGATTAGACTGGAGTTGCTCGAAAGAGTCCAGTGCTAACTTGACCAATTAAGAGGGAAAAACAATATGGAGGACATTAAACATGTCAGTAATTAGTATGAAACAATTGCTCGAAGCTGGTGTACATTTCGGACACCAAACTCGTCGCTGGAACCCAAAGATGAAACAATACATCTTTACAGAAAGAAATGGTATCTACATCATTGACTTGCAAAAGACAGTCAAGATGGCAGAAAACGCTTATAACTATGTTAAAGCTGTTGCTGCAGACGGTGGTATCTTCTTGTTTGTAGGTACAAAGAAACAAGCTCAAGAAGCTATTGCTGAAGAATCAGTTCGTGCTGGACAATAC
>CAMJXI010000053.1 GCA_946409675.1 uncultured Lactobacillus sp.
CTGCTGCCGCTTTAGCTTACGGTTTGGATAAGACTGATAAAGATGAAAAGATTTTGGTCTTTGACCTTGGTGGTGGTACTTTTGATGTTTCCATCCTTGAATTAGGTGACGGTGTCTTCCAAGTACTTTCAACTAATGGTGATACTCACCTTGGTGGGGATGACTTTGACCAAAAGATTATTGACTACTTAGTAGCTCAATTTAAAGCTGACAATGGTGTTGATTTAAGCATCGACAAGATGGCCTTACAACGTCTGAAGGATGCTGCAGAAAAAGCTAAGAAAGACCTTTCTGGTGTTTCAAGTGCCCAAATCAGCTTGCCATTTATCTCAGCTGGTGCTTCTGGCCCACTTCACTTAGAAACAACTTTAACTCGTGCTAAATTTGATGAATTAACTCATGACTTAGTTGAAAAAACTCGTATTCCTTTGGAAAATGCTTTAAAGGATGCTGGTCTTTCAAACGCAGATATCGATAAAGTTATCCTTAACGGTGGTTCAACACGTATTCCTGCCGTTCAAGATGCTGTTAAGAACTGGGCTGGTAAAGAACCAGACCACTCAATCAACCCTGATGAAGCCGTTGCCTTAGGTGCTGCTGTTCAAGGTGGTGTGATCTCTGGTGATGTTAAAGATATCGTCTTACTTGACGTTACTCCACTTTCACTTGGTATTGAAACCATGGGTGGTGTCTTCACTAAGTTGATTGATCGTAACACAACTATTCCTACAAGTAAGTCACAAGTGTTCTCAACTGCTGCTGATAACCAACCAGCCGTTGACGTGCATGTCTTACAAGGTGAACGTCCAATGGCCGCAGACAATAAGACTTTGGGTCGTTTCCAATTAACTGATATTCCTTCAGCACCACGAGGCGTACCACAAATCGAAGTTAAATTTGACATCGATAAGAACGGTATCGTAAACGTATCTGCTAAAGACTTAGGTACTAAGAAAGAACAAAAGATTACCATCCAAAGTTCGTCAGGTCTTTCAGATGAAGAAATCGAAAAGATGAAAAAAGAAGCTGAAGAACATGCCGACGAAGATAACAAACGTAAAGAAGAAGTTGATTTACGTAACGAAGTCGACCAATTGATCTTCCAAACTGATAAAACTCTTGGCGAATTAAAGGGTAAGGTTTCTGATGAAGAAATCAAGTCAGCTGAAGATGCAAAAGCTGCTCTTCAAAAAGCTAAAGACGATGATAATCTTGAAGAAATGAAGACTAAGAAAGACAATTTGAATAAGATTGTCCAAGACTTAACAGTCAAGATGTATCAACAAGCACAGCAAGCTCAAGAAGCTCAAAACGGCGCACAACCAACTGGTGATGACACTAAAAAACCAGGCGATGACAACACTGTTGAAGGCGACTTCAAAGAAGTAGATCCAGATAAGAAATAAAAATGTATTAAAGCAAAAGAAGCTGAAGCTTCTTTTTGCTTTTGAAAAAGAGGAATTTAGATGGCAACTAAAGAAGATTACTATGACGTCTTAGGTGTTGGTAAAGACGCCAGTGATGATGAGATTAAGAAAGCTTATCGTAAACTCTCAAAGAAATACCACCCAGATATCAATAAAGCCCCAGATGCTGAACAAAAGTTTAAGGATATCACCGAAGCTTATGAAGTGTTGAGTGATTCCCAAAAACGGGCGGCTTATGACAACTACGGTCATGCTGGTGTTGACGGAAGCTACGGTCAACAAGGCGGATTTGGTGGCGGTGGCCAAGGATTTGATGGTTTTGGTGACTTTAGTGACATCTTTAGCCAAATGTTTGGTGGTGGCGGTGCACGCCAACAAGTTGATCCGACCGCTCCCCGTCAAGGTCAAGATCTTGACTACACTTTGAACTTGAAATTCGAAGAAGCTATTTTTGGTAAGAAGACTAATATTACTTACACTCGTTCTGAAACTTGCCATACTTGTAATGGTAATGGTGCAGAACCTGGCACGAAGGTGGAAACTTGTCCTAAGTGTCATGGTGCAGGCTATATGACCGTTGAACGCCAATCAATGCTTGGTGTCATCCGTCAACAATTTACCTGTGACCAATGTAATGGTCGTGGTGTGATTATTCCTACACCTTGTCATACTTGCCAAGGTAAGGGTGTTAACGACGAACAACACAGTGTTGAAGTGACAGTCCCAGCTGGGATTGATAACGGCCAACAAATTAGACTCTCAGGTCAAGGTGAAGCTGGAGCCAATGGTGGTCCTTACGGGGATCTCTATCTGGTCTTTAGAGTTGCACCAAGTAAAGAGTTCTTACGTGAAGGTTCAACGATTTATTCAAACCAAAATATTTCCTTTGCCCAAGCTAGTTTAGGTGACGAGATTCATGTCAACACAGTTCACGGTAAAGTTGAGTTGCGTATTCCTGCTGGTACCCAACCCGGAACCAAGTTTAAATTACGTGGTAAGGGTGTGCCGAGCTTGCGAGGCAATTCAACCGGTGACCAAGAAGTCACAGTGAATGTGGTTATTCCAAACAAGTTAAACAAGGAACAAAAAGATGCATTAGTGGATTACGTTAAGGCTAGTGGTGAGTCAGTCGAACCACAAGAAAAGAATTTCTTTGAAAAAATGAAGGATAAGCTTAAATAGCATTTTTGTTTTACCAACTTTGAGAAATTTAAAGATTAAGATGGTCGAAGCGACCATCTTTTTTCTTTGGGCGAAAAATGGTAAAATTAGTGTACGAAAAGACAAATAACAATGCAAATTACCTGAAGATGAAGTATTTTTGCTCCATCTTTTATTTTTGAATGATTCAAATTTGTTTTTGTTTAAATGCAGTCCGAGAGAAAAGGTTGAAACTAAATGAATATTGACGAATTAAAAGACTATCAAGCCCACGTTCGGAATTTTTCGATTGTGGCCCATATTGATCATGGTAAGAGCACAATTGCCGACCGCATCTTGGAACTAACTGATACCGTCTCAGAACGGGAAATGAAGGCCCAAATTCTTGATAATATGCCACTTGAACGTGAACGTGGCATTACCATCAAGCTCAACTCTGTTGAATTAGAGTACACCGCTAAAGATGGTGAAAGATATACTTTCCACTTGATTGACACACCAGGACACGTCGACTTTACATACGAGGTTTCGCGTTCACTTGCTGCCTGTGAAGGTGCATTGTTGGTAGTTGATGCAGCACAAGGTGTAGAGGCCCAAACTTTAGCAAATACCTACTTAGCTTTAGATAATGATTTGGAATTATTGCCTGTCATTAACAAAATTGATTTACCTTCTGCAGATCCCGACATGGTGAAGGAAGAAATTGAAGACATGATTGGCATTGACGCTAGTGATGCTGTTTTAGTGAGCGGAAAAACCGGACTTGGCATTCCAGATCTTTTGGAAAGAATTGTGACCGATTTACCAGCTCCAACAGGGGACTTAGAAGGACCACTTAAAGCTTTAATTTTCGATTCTGTTTACGATTCATATCGGGGCGTTGTCTTGAGTGTCCGGATTAAGGACGGAATTGTTAAGCCGGGCGACATGATTGAAATCATGAGTACGAAGAAGACTTTTGAAGTAACAGAAGTAGGTGTGCAGTCACCAAAGCCGGTTGCTAAAGATGAACTTGTTGCAGGTGACGTAGGTTACATTACAGCTAACATCAAATCGGTTAGAGAAACAAAGGTTGTTGACACAATCACCAATCACGCAAACCCAGCCACTGAATCATTGCCAGGTTACCGTCAAATTCAATCGATGGTTTATTCTGGGATGTACCCAGTTGATAATGCTAAGTTCAATGACTTACGTGAAGCCTTAGAAAAGTTGCAATTAAACGATGCCGCACTTGAGTTTGAACCTGAAACCTCTCAAGCCTTAGGCTTTGGTTTCCGTTGTGGTTTCTTAGGTCTCTTACACATGGACGTGGTCCAAGAACGACTAGAACGCGAATTCGACTTAGACTTAATCATGACTGCACCATCCGTTGATTATCATGCGATTTTAAACGATGGCACAGACAAGATGATTTCAAACCCGGCTGAGATGCCAGCTCCTTCTGATTTAAAGGAGATTAAAGAACCGTTTGTTAAGGCTGAGATTATGGTGCCCAACGATTATGTCGGAACAGTGATGGAACTCTGTCAGAGAAAACGGGGTAATTTCATTACCATGGATTATCTCGATACCTACCGGGTCAACGTGGTGTATGAGATGCCACTTTCAGAAATCATTTTTGATTTCTTCGATGACTTAAAGTCTAATACTAAGGGTTATGCTTCACTTGATTACGAGATTATTGGCTATCGCCCAAGTGATTTGGTGAAGATCGATATTCTCTTGAATGGCGACCCAGTCGATGCCTTGAGTTTTATTGTGCACCGTCAGTTTGCGGCTGAAAGAGGCCGAACCATTGCTTCGATGATGAAGAATATTATTCCTCGTCAAAACTACGAAGTTGCAGTCCAAGCAGCAATCGGAGCTAAGATTATTGCCAGAACAACAATCAAGGCCTATCGTAAGGATGTTACCGCGAAGATTCATACTGGTGATCCTGATCGGCGTGCTAAACTTTTGGACAAACAAAAGCGTGGTAAGAAGCGAATGAAGTCGGTCGGTAAAGTAGACGTGCCACAAGAAGCGTTTATGGCGGTCTTACGAATGAACGATAACGATATTAAAGGTAAGTAAGTGGTGATCTAATGAAGAAAAAGCGTCGGATCTTTTTAGGAATACTAGCAGGAATTTTACTTGTAGTCGGATTGATTCTCACGTTTAACGAGCCTATCAAAAGCTGGTTAGTTGAACGAAACCAAACCACAAAAATCGAGTCGATTACAAAGGACTCCATCAAGAAAGCCAACGATTCGGAAGGTGAGTTTGACTTCTCGAAAGTTGGTAGTATTGATTTTGCCAAAATTGCACAAAGTACAACGAATAACACTGCTCAAGTTTTAGGTGTGATTGCTATTCCGGCGGTCAAAATGACGCTCCCTGTCTTAAAAGGATTGAGTGACGCCGCGCTTTCTTCCGGTGGCGGTACGATGCGTGCCGACCAAGTAATGGGTGAAGGTAACTATCCGCTTGCAGGGCACTACATGACCAACAAAGGAATTCTGTTTTCTCCTTTAGAACAGACCCAAATTGGTAACTTGGTTTACCTCACTGATTTGGACCATGTTTATACTTACAAAATCAACTATAAAAAAGTGGTTAACCCTTACCAGGTTTGGCTCGTTGACAACACAAAGGAAAAAATGGTGACTTTAATCACTTGTGCTGATGGTGGTGTGAACCGCTGGGCAGTACGTGGTAGTCTCTTGAGCGTCAAAGCCGCTACCAAGAAAACTTTAAAGATTTTCCATCTCGAAAACTTAGTTAGTTAGGACTGATCCTATTGAATTGGCAAAAAAAAGCAAATAATGAAACATTAGCTTCAAATCTAATTACCGAATTCAACTTGCCACCTCTGGTAGCAAGTCTTTTTGGTAAGCGGGGAATTGACACCGCAGACAAAATTGATTTTTGGCTAAATGCAGATATTGAACAACTCGCTGATCCGTTTTTATTTAACGAAATGGACAAGGCAGTTAGTCGAATCAATGGAGCAATCGATTCTGGTGAGTTAATCACCGTGTACGGTGATTACGATGCCGACGGAATCACCAGTACCACTATTTTGGTGGAAACGTTGCTTGTCTTAGGAGCAAACGTTAATTATTACATTCCTGACCGTTTTAAGGACGGCTATGGGCCAAGTCAAGCCAAATACGATGAATTAGTGGCTGCGGGCACAAAACTGCTTATTACCGTTGATAACGGGATTACAGGACATACAGAAATTACGAACCTCAAAGAAAAGGGCGTGGACGTCATTGTGACGGACCACCATACTTTGCCGGATGTTTTGCCAAACGATGCAATTGCAATTATTCATCCTAAATTAGCTGGCCAACAATATCCTTTCCACGACTTCTCGGGAGTTGGGGTAGCATATTGTTTATGTCGGGCAATCATGGACGGCGATTTAATGGAAGACTTGCTCGATTTAGTCGCCATTGGTACGATTGCCGACTTAGTTCCCTTAACTGGTGAGAACCATCTCTTGGTTAAAGCAGGACTAGAAGTCATTAAGCAGCAAAATCGTCCCGGATTAGCAGCACTTTTGACGCTTGCTAAGTTAAACCTCAACCATTTGAACGCGACAGATATTTCGTTTGGGATTGCTCCACGTTTAAACTCGGTTGGCAGAATTGCTGATGCTAATTTGGCCGTTAAGTTACTCCTCAATGATGAAGAAAATTTTGACCAGCTGGATGAGATTGCTCAAGAACTGGACCAAGATAATACTCTCCGTAAACAGATTAGCGATAAGGTCTTTCAAAGTGCCCTCAAACAAGTTGAGGCAAAGGACTTGGCTAAGCACCATACATTGGTCTTGTTCGATGAAAACTTTCACGAGGGCGTGCTTGGAATTGTTGCCAACCGCTTGGTCAAAGAACTAAACAAACCAACGATTGTATTGACAACCGATGACCACGGTTTGGTTAAAGGATCCGGTAGAAGTGTCGTCGGCTTTGACATTTTTAAGGCACTCCAACCATTGACAGGAAACGTCTTAACTAAGTTTGGCGGACACACGATGGCGTGTGGCTTATCGCTTTTGCCAGAGAACTTGGGTAAGTTAACAGAAGTCTTCGAAGAGAGCTTCAGCCTGCCTAAGGAAGAACCAGTTAGCGAATACGACATGGAGATTGCAGTTGACCAAATCAATCAGGATGAAATCCAATCGTTACAACTTGCTGGACCATTTGGCCAGGACAATCCTGAACCAATCTTCATGATTAATAAGCCCCAACTTGTTGGCTTTAAGAGAATAGGACGCAACCAGGAGTTCTTCCGGTTCGACTTAGTTCAAGGAAACAACAAGAAGATTGCAGTGGTCAACTTTTCACTTGGTCGGTTGGATGAAGCACTGATTCCATTGATTGAGAAGATGTATTGCACGCTTTCTTTGAATGGGTGGAACAACAATGTCACACCACAACTAGTAATCGAAGATTTTGCGTACTCAGCGGTTAAGGTTAAACAACCGGTTGTTGACTTAAGAAAAGAACCTAAGATTCTAAACTTGGCAGATAAGTATCTGTTCTATCACGAAGACTTTGCACAGAACTTCATCCAGATCGGAAGAGCACACGTCTGAACTCCAGTCACCAATGGAAA
>CAMJXI010000054.1 GCA_946409675.1 uncultured Lactobacillus sp.
ATGGCTATAACTTGGCTAAATGGGTCGTTGAAGACTACGTGACAGGTTCTTTGGCGGAAGCCGAGGCAATTTACGGCAACAAGATGGAAAACACGCACAAGCTCTGGTTGGGTGTTCCAGTCAAGGTCTTCAAGACTTACGCGGTCGAAAACGATTCGAAACGTAAAGCACTTGAACTGATCCAACAGGGTCTCACTGGCACCACTGTCTTTTATAAGAAGGACAAGAATTTGAAGCGTCAATTATTAATGTGGTACATGTTCCACAACTATGTGGGTCGTTTCAAACAGTATTACCAAGAAAACAAGGGAAGAAACTTTTAAGAGGAATTAGATTTTGGACATGCAAAGAATTTTACTGGGCGCTGCAATGCTCGTTGCCTTTTTGGCAATTGGTTATGTTGTGACAGTCGTATTGATGAAGTTGGAAGCTAAAAGGGATGCAGATTTTGTGGAAACAGAAGATGCTATCGAATTAGACGATCTAACAGACATTGTTTTAGAACAAAACTAGGTTAAAAACTGATAAACTACAAGTTCGTTAACGACGAAAAGTAGTTTATTTTTTTTGATTTTGGTAGTTTTAAACAAAAAACCAACAAAAAAGAAAAAAATCAAACAAAAACGAAAAAATATTTTCTAAGCCTTAAGTATCGGCAATCCGCGTATGGTAACGCTTACAGCCAAATCGTACCCTTTGACAAATACAGGACAATCCATATAATAAGTGTTGTGCGGAAATTCAATTCATTTAAATCAAAGGAGATTTTTTCATGACTGCTATTTCACCAGAAGTTGCAAAACACTTAGAAAATTTATCAAATAAAGATGGCGTTATCAGCGCCCTTGCCATTGACCAACGTGGTTCATTAAAGAAAATGCTTGCTGCTGCAGCAAACAAACCAGCCGACGAACAAACAATCGTTGACTTTAAAGTTGCTGTTTCAGAAGAATTAACTAAATATGCTTCAGCTATCCTTTTGGATCCAGAATATGGTCTTCCAGCTGCTAAAGTTCGCGACGCAAACTGTGGTTTGTTGACCGCTTACGAAAAGACTGGTTACGATGCTACTGAACCTGGTCGTTTCCCTGACTTGTTACAAGACTGGTCAGCTCGTCGTCTTAAAGAAGAAGGCGCAGATGCTATTAAATTCCTTCTTTACTATGATATTGACGAAGGTGAAGAAATCAACAACCGTAAACATGCCTTTGTTGAACGTGTTGGTGCAGAAGCTAAAGAAAATGGTCTTCCATTCTTCCTTGAATTAGTTTCATATGACGCAAGCATCGAAGACGCATCAAGCGTTGAATATGCTAAAGTTAAACCTCACAAAGTTATCGACATGATGAAAGAATTCTCAAAACCAGAATACAATGTAACTGTTTTGAAGATGGAAGTACCTTTCAACATCAAGTATGTTGAAGGCTTTGGCGACGGTGAAGTTGTTTGGACTAAGGACGAAGCTCTTAAATTGTTCAAAGAACAAAGTGAAGCAACTGAATTACCATACATCTTCTTGTCAGCTGGTGTTCCTTCTGATGTCTTCATCGAAGAAATCAAATTAGCTACTGAAGCTGGTGCTAACTTTAACGGTGTTCTTTGTGGCCGTGCTACATGGAAACCAGGTATCCAACCATTTGCTGGCGAAAGCGAAAAAGCTGGACGCGAATGGTTACAAACTCAAGGTAAAGCAAACATTGAAGCCTTGAACGCAGTACTTGGCGGTGCTAAAGACTGGCACTCAAAGTTAGACGTTAAATAATTAGCTTTAACAACTATTCATTTATTTTAAATTTGTAATTAAATGGGAAACCGTTTCGGGACTTGTTCTTGGAGCGGTTTTTTTATTTTCCCCAAAAATCATAAGCATATCGTTACGTTTTCTGGCCTTTTTGTAATATAGTCATGTTGAGGAAGTGTATATCTCTATTTTGCACAGTGAGGTGCTAATTATGATAAAAGTTGAGAAAGATGTTATTTATTCAGCTAAGTTGGGGCTAAAAGCTGATCTTTACTATCCGGATGATCAAACGATTAAAGGTGCGATTGTCGACTTGCATGGTGGTGGCTGGTTTAGGGGAGACAAGGAAAAAGATGCCGATATTGCAACCGAGTTTGCAAAGAACGGCTTCATGGTGGCTGTGCCAAATTACCGCTACACACCGGAAGTCTATTTCCCAGAGCCAATTGTGGATGTTGCAACAATGGTGACCTGGTTATTACAAGAAAAGAATTTTAACTTAGCCGACGTGATGGCGTTTGGTTCGAGTGCTGGTGGGAACCTGGCAGTTGAACTTGCGATTAAGACAGGGATTGCGGCAGTTTCGTGGTCCGGGATTTTGGATATCGATGAGTGGATGAATGCCCACCAAGATGTTGAGGCAAAATTAGATCAGACCCAGGACTTTTCGGGTTCTGCTAGTGCCGATATTGATCAAACTGGGAAGAACGACCAATTCTACAAATGGTTTGTGATGAACTATCTGCAAAATAAGCCTGAGCAAGTACGATCTGCAACTCCTTGGCGGAGAATCGACGAAAATACTGGTCCACTATTCTTAGTCAACTCGATGGATGAGTTTGTACCAACGAGTGGAGTTACCTTGACGGTGGATGAAATGCTGAAGAATAGGAGAATTGTGCAGACACAGTTTATCCCTGGCTCAAGACATGCTAAAGGTTATTATGATGTGGCGATAGACCAGACGATATTGTTCTTTAATAAGCAGATAGTGGGAGATACCACGGTTAATCCATAGTGCATTGACTACGGTTAATCTTTGAGCACTAACGAAATAATTCAGCTATCCTCGTAGAAGATAGTTGAATTATTAGTTAAGCGGAGAAGATTGTAGTCAAAAGCACGAATAAGGATGTAATAAAAGCACGTTTAAGAAACTGAATAAGATAGTAAATAAGAGTGAAAAATAATCCAACGAGACAAAAAATCCACCTCACACAATGTGAAGTGGATTTTATTTTGCTATTTATCAGCCAATGCTTTTGCTTGTTCCTTAGCAGCGGCCAAGATATTAGCAGCTTGATCTGGAACGAAGGCTGCACCTTCAACGTAGACGTGGTCGACTTTACCAAGTCCGACGAACTTCATGACGAGGTCGATATATTGTGAACCCAAATCTTCCTTAGCTGTTTCTGGGTCGTTGTGATAAAAGCCACCAGCAGCTTGTACGTGAACAACTTGCTTGTCACTCAACAAGCCGACTGGACCGTGATCCGTATATTTGAAGGATTTACCTGAAACTTGAATCAAGTCTAAGTATTGTTTCAATTCTGCGGGTAGGAAGTAGTTCCACATTGGGTTGGCGATTAAAACAGTATCTGCTTCCACGAATGAATCCAAGTACTTAGCGTATTTTGCAAAAGCCTTTTCTTCATCTGGAGTTAATGTATTACCTGTGATGGTTGAGAATTTTTCTTTAGTGATTAAGTCAAAGTGATCTTGTGTGTAATATGGTGGTTCTTCGGCGAAAAGATTGATTGTTTTGACAGTGCCAGTTGGATTCTTGACCTGCCATTCATCAACGAAAGCTTGACCGACAGCCAAACTCTCGGAGTTTTCAATTGTACCTGGGTGAGCAATAACATAGAGCAATTTTTTCATGAGCGATTCTCCTTTTTTCTATTACTAAAGATAAGTATACTCGATTTTATTCTGAATTATTTAACAAAAGTAAATTTAAAAAGTGGAAAAGTGAAATTTAAAAACAAATGAAATTATGTCGATTAAAATTAACAAAAATTTCAGGTGAGTGCTAAAATTATAGTATTACTAGTTTAAAAAAGGAAGGCATTTTATGAAAAGATATGTGAATGTTCGCGGTGGAGCTGGAGATGTTACCAAGCCCACTCAAGCACGGCCTCAAGATAACCTTTACCTTGCGGTAAACTATAATTATTTGAAGGATGCCGAAATTCCGGCTGATAAACCAACTACCGGTAGTTTTAATGTTTTGGCTGATAATGTCGAAGAAAACTTAATGGCTGACTTCGCTGATTTTGCGCGCGGTGCTAAAGATATTTCTGACAACCCAGAACTACAAAACGCAGTTGAATTATATAAATTAACAGGCGATTTCAATAAACGTGATGCCGATGGCGTTACCCCAGCTTTAGCCGATATGCAAGAAATCTTGGATATCAAGGATTTTGCTGAATTAAACGAAACCGCAGCTAAACTTGAACTTAATGGTCATAGCTTACCTATTAATTTCGGCGTTGATACAGATATGAAAGATACCAAACACCACGTTCTTGCTACTAGTGGTCCTGGACTATTCCTTTCTGATACTACCCAATACGGTACTGAAGTCGGAGACAAACTTTTGCGCGTCTTTGAAACTCAAAGTGCCTACCTCTTAACCTTAATGGGCATGAATGAAGCAGAAGCTTTGATCAACGTTCATCGGGCACTTGAATTAGATGCCCAACTTTCTAAGATTGTTAAGAGTAACGAAGAATGGGCTGATTATCCTGCAACTTATAACCCATATGAATTTACTGAATTTGCTAAATACTTCAAGAGCTTTGACGTTACTAGCTATGTTAAAGAATTACTCGGCAAGGTACCTGATAAGGTTATCGAAGCTGAACCTCGTTTCTTGAAGGCTACTGAAGATGTTCTTAACGAAGACAACTTCCCTAATATCAAGAGTTGGATGCTCGTTAACTTTGTTAATGGTGTATCTGGTTCATTGAGCCAAAAAATGCGTGAAGCTGGATTCTCATATCGCCAAGCTGTTACTGGTGTGAAGGAACTCGCTAAGCCCGAAAAACAGGCTTATCAAGTTGCCAACAGCAATTTCGATGAAGTTGTGGGTATTTACTATGGTAAGAAGTATTTTGGCGCAGATGCAAAAGCAGACGTCATTTCAATGATCCATAAAATGATTGCCATCTACGAAAATCGTCTCACTAATAATGACTGGCTTTCTGATGCAACCAAGAAAAAGGCCATTGTTAAATTAAAGGCCATGGAACTTAAAGTTGGTTACCCAGACAAGGTAGAAGACATCTACAAGCGCTTGAAGATTACCCCTGCAAGTAAGGGTGGTACTTTATACAGCAACTTGAAAGGGATTCGCTTAGAAAGAATTAAGTACAACCTTGAAAAGATTGATGAAGATGTTGATCGCACAGTTTGGAACATGCCTGGTAACTTGGTTAACGCTAGTTATGACCCAAGCAAGAACGATTTAACTTTCCCAGCAGCAATTTTGCAAGCACCATTCTACGACTTGCATGCAAGCTCATCAACTAACTATGGTGGTATCGGTGCCGTTATCGCCCACGAAATTTCACACGCCTTCGATAACAATGGAGCTAAATTCGATGAAATTGGTAACATGGTTAACTGGTGGACTGATGATGACTTCAAGAAGTTTGAAGAGAAGACCCAAGCTGAAATTGCTTTGTTTGACGGACTACAATATGGCCCAGGCAAGATCAATGGTAAGCAAGTTGTTTCTGAAAACGTGGCTGATATTGGTGGACTTTCAAACGCCGTTGAAGCAGCTAAGAGTGAAAAAGATGCTAATATGGTAGAACTTTTCGAAAACTGGGCACGTGTTTGGTCAATGAAGGCCGCTCCAGAATACATGCAAATGCTTTTGGCAGTTGATGTTCACGCACCAGGTCCAATGAGAGCAAACGTTCAACCACAAAACCTCCCTGAATTCTATGAAGCATTCGGTGTAACTAAGAGTGATGGAATGTACTTGGAACCTGAAAAACGAGTAAATATTTGGTAATTTGTGAATAAGATTAAGCTAAACCCCGTAATTCGGGGTTTTTCTTTTGCTCAAAAAGCGAAAAACCACCTAATTTAAGAAAAAATTAAAGAAAAAAGCAAAAATAGAAAGGCCTATCTAAAGGGATTTGAATTCGCTTACAGAAATACAATAAACACTTTTTAGCCATTTGTTTATTGTATTTGCGTATAGCCGTGGCTAAAATATTCAATGAATCAACAACGTGTTGAGCAAAACGAAAAATTAAACAGCTTCTCTACACTTACAACTGCAAGAATGAGAAAAGACACCAAAAGTTGGAGTGCATGACGCTGTTTTTTATTTTAGGAGGAAATTTTTTTATGAAGAAGTTCATAGAACATCATGTAGGGGCGCTGGTTTCTTGGATTGTCCTGCTTGTTGTTGCATTTTTGATTATGCCAAATACTTCCTCTTTAGTGCGGGAAAAAGGCGATACCAAGATTCCTGCGGACAAACAGAGTCAAGTGGCCACACTGATCCAAAACGATTGGGGTAAAGGTCAAAGTAATGCGCGCCAAGTTGCGGTAGTTTTCAGTAACGGCGATGATGCCTTAACTAAATCTCAGAAAAAAGAGATTAATAAGACAATCAAGAAGTTACAAGATAATAAATCTGATTACCATATCAAGTCTATTACGTCTCCAACTGATAATAAGGAAACGAGAGACCAACTTGTAGCAAAAGATAAATCAACAGAGATTGTTCAGCTAATGGTGGGCAAGAAGCAAACTGTTGAAAAGATGAAGGATGACATTACTAAGGCTGTCAAAACCAGTGGCGTAAAGACTTACGTTACTGGTGGCGATATCCTGACTGATGACTTCAGTAAATCAACTGAAGAAGGGATTGCAACAACCGAAATTATTGCCGCAATCTTTATCTTCGCGGTGTTGATTGCAGTCTTCAAGTCACCTGTAGTGCCAGTAATCTCACTTTTGACAGTAGGTGTTTCCCTATTAACTAGTTTGAGTTTAGTCATGAACTTAGTTAAATGGTTCAACTTCCCATTGTCGGCCTTCACGCAAGTGTTTATGGTCGTGGTCTTGTTCGGGATTGGGACGGACTATAACATACTGCTGTACGATCAATTCAAGGAAGAGCTGAGTCAGGGATTTGAGGCTCCAGAAGCGACGAAGCGGGCTCGTAAAAAAGCCGGTAAGACGATTCTTTACTCAGGTTCATCCTTATTGATTGGTTTCTCAGCATTGGGACTAGCCAACTTCTCGATTTACAAGAGTGCGTTGGGTGTTGCGGTCGGTGTAGCAGTATTATTACTCGTGATTTTGACATTGAACCCATTCTTTATGGCAACGTTGGGCAAAAAAATGTTCTGGCCATCAAAGAACTTTGAAGGTGGAAGCCGGAGCAAGTTCTGGGCATG
>CAMJXI010000055.1 GCA_946409675.1 uncultured Lactobacillus sp.
TTGCTCTTTAGAGATCAAACGCAACTCGCGTTTTTGTATTGCTCACTTGGATTAACGATTGGACACGACTTCCCAATTTGGAACCACTTCAAGGGTGGCAAGGGTGTTGCCGTTTCAGGTATTTTTATTCTCTTCATCAACTTTAAGTGGGGAATTATCTCGCTTGTAGCAGCGCTTATTTTGATGATTATCATGAAAAATTTGACGTTACCACCACTCTTATTTATGGCCTTGATGGCAATTTTTGCAGTGGTTAACCACCAAATCGAGACTGCAATTGTATTGGCAATCATCTTGTTAATCATGACTTACCAATATCGCAAAGACATTCATGACCTCTTTAAAGGCACGAGTAAAGAGGTTGATATCCTCTCTGGAACGAAGAAAAAGATTAAAAAATTGTGATATAATTGGCAACATTATTACGCAATAAATAAACAAAGTTAGAATCAGGTATGATAGATGAATTTTGATTTAGCAACCCTTTTGAATAAAACAAAGCCCTATGCTTATTTGCTATGGCACCTAGCTTTACGCCAGTTAAATTTGGTGCCTTGGTTATTTAAAGCGTTAGGCTTAGAAATTTTACACGCGTTTGATATCGTGAAAACTGACCAGTACGAGGAAAAGCGTTGGGTCTTCGTTAAGAAACTTGACTACGACAAACCGCGGGTCAACAAGTTCTTGAGCAACTTAAAGTTAAACAAGGTAGTCTTATTAAATCCACAAGATTCAACCTTGGCTGATTTCGGACCGGAAGAATTATTTCAAAAGATTGTTAGGAAACAGGGGTTTGCGGTCTTCACGACTTATGAGCAAGCAGAGCTCGCAAAGCATTATGCCACTACTTCAAAAAACAATTTAGTTAGTCCGCGAATTGCCCGGATTTTAAACAAGAAAAAAAATAGAGTTGCAGCGGGTACTGGTGCAGCAACTACAACAAACACGTCAATCTATTTTAAGAACAAGCTTTACACTAGCTACAATCGTTTTAGAATTGTTGATTGGCTAGTTTGGCTACGCAACATGATTTTGTTAGGATTCTCAGCCCTCTTTGCGAGTGGGCTGGTCCTCTTGATTTCGGGTAAGACGTATAACTTCGACATGATTACCGATATCTTGTTGAATAAACGACTCTTATTCATGAATACCTTCCCAATTTTCGTGTTGATGGTGCTAGCCTATGCACTATTTAACTCCTTACAATGGTCGATTATTGTGGGTGGAGCACCATTTCTGATTATCGCTTTCGTCAACTATTTCATGCTGAAGTACCGGAGTTTTCCGTTCAAGTGGGCGGACATCTTTTTGTCAAAAGAAGCCGGCAACATGGGCACGCGTTACAGCTACATGCCACCAGCAAAATACTTGGCGGTTGCCCTGTCCTTGATTGTCTTAGCGGTCATTCTCTCGTGGATTTTCAAGACCAACCACACTTCAATCGTACGCACTATTGTGTTGTTGGTTGCAAGCGTAGGTTCATTTGCCTTCTTGAACAAGCAGTATTATCAGAACAACACGTATTACACGAGTGTCGCCGAAATTACGCGGGGTAATAAGTGGAATGAGACGAACCGGTACATGACGAACGGGTTTGTTTACTCATTTATTCATTCGGTATCGGAGAGTAAGTTGGTTGCACCAGACGGGTATACGGAAGCTAAAGCTAAGGCGGCTTTAGCTAAGTATCCAAGTAAGAACATTCCGAAAAGTAAGAAAGTTAACTTCATTACGATTCAACTGGAAGCCTACAACGATTTTTCGAAGTTCAAAGGAATTGATATTGATCCAAGCGTTTATGCTGGTCTGAAGCAGATCCAAGCTGAGTCACTTTCAGGCGAACTAACCACTGAGATTTTTGGTGGGGGAACCGTCGATACAGAAAGAAAAGTACTAACCGGTTACAAGACGATGATGAAGCTCAACCAGAACACGAGCTCATTTGTCCGTTACTTTAACGATCAAGACTACACATCTTTGAAGCTTCATCCGGGTTACGGTTGGTTCTATAACCGTCAGAACACCTCGAAGTATCTTGGCTTTGATAGCTTCTTGTACAAGGAAAACTATTACACCAAGAATGTTTCGAAGGATTCGGTCATCAAGGATAGTCTGGTTTTCGATGACTTGTATAAACAATTCAACAAAATCACGGGTTCGGGCAAGACTTTGTTCAACCAGACGGTGACGTACCAAAACCACGGTCCGTATGACACCACGTTTACGGGAACACCGCTGGTTACTTGGAAAGACGGTTATAACAAATCCGACTACGCGATTATCAATAACTACTTAACAGGTATCAAGGAAACTAACGAAGCGTTAGTTAAACTTTTGGCCAAATTAAAGACCAGTAAAGAACCCGTTGTCTTGAGTTTCTGGGGCGACCATAATCCTTGGGGTGGTGCTAACAACAGCACTTATAAGATGCTTGGCATCAACCTTGATCAAGGGACTGATGAGGGCTTCAAGAATTTCTACGATACGCCTTACGTAATGTGGGCTAACGATGCGGCGAAGAAGGAACTTGCTACTCAATTTAGCGGTAAGGGACCAAACATCTCGCCAATGTACGTCTTACCAACGATGCTCAAATACTTGGGTGTTAAGGGTAGTTCATACAACCAATGCCTTCAAAACTTACAAGAAACGGTTCCGGTCTTCGGACTTGGAAAAGACTTGTATGAAGGTGGGTTGACGGCAACGTTACCTGCTGCAGTACAGAAACAAGTGAAAGAATTCGAATATGTCGAGTATTATGAACAGACTAAGGTTGTAAAATAGAGCTGTAACAGAACTCGGTTATCAATTGAGTATCAAGATAAAAATCCGCCTATCCCGAAGGATAGACGGATTTTTGGTTTGAACGGAAATTGATGAGTTCTGGCACGCGTCAAAGAAGAACGTTTGCTTAATATTCGAATGCTAAGACTTATGTCATAGTCTTATTTTTGTTCCTTGATGATGTAAATAGGGCGCTTCTTAACCTCTAAGAAGATCTTGCCGATGTATTTTCCGATAATTCCAAGTGACAAAAGAATGATGCCACTCACGAAGAGGAAAATAGAAATCATCGAAGGCCAACCAGCGGTGGGATCCCCAAAGATGAGGGTCCGAAAGATAATGACCAGCAGCGCGATAAACGAAACCACGCAGGAGACGAAACCAATCCAAACGGCCAAAGTTAAGGGAGCTTCCGAGAAGGAAATAATTCCGTCGATGGAATAATTCAACAAACCCCAGAATGACCATGAAGTCTCGCCCGCCAATCGATCGCGGTTCTCATATTCGAGGTACTTGGTGTCAAAACCGACCCAACTGAAGATTCCTTTTGAAAAACGGTTATATTCACCGAGTTCCAAGATAGCGTCGACGACTTGGCGTTTCATGATCCGAAAATCGCGTACCCCATCGACAATCTCAGTTTTGGAAATACGGTTGATTAATCTGTAGAAGCCGCGGGCGAAGAACGAACGAATTTTGGGTTCTCCGATACGAGTAACACGGCGACAACCGACAACATCATAGTTATCGTCTACAATGCCTTTTAGCATTTCGGGAATCATCTCAGGTGGATCCTGCAAATCGACATCCATCAGTCCGACAAATTCACCAGTTGCGTTGTTCAGACCCGCGTAGATGGCAGCTTCCTTACCAAAGTTGCGCGAAAACGAGAGGTAATGAACATGATCTTCATCCATTGCTTGCATTTTCTTCATTTCGGCAAGCGTGTCGTCCTTTGAGCCATCATTCACGTAGATTAATTCGAGGTGGTAGGGTAGTTCTTGAAATATTTTGCTAATTGCATCGTGGAAAAGCTTGATATTTTCGGCCTCATTGAAGCAAGGCACAATAATTGAGACGGTTGGTTCCATAATAACTCCTCAATCTAAATTCTATTTTGTAATCTCAAAAACGATTATCGTTAACTTGATTATAGCATTAATCGCTAATCTAATAGGACTCTTGACTAACATCTCAAATCTGTTTATTATATAAAACATACGAGTAATCAATTTCAAAGAAGTAGTAACTTAATTCAGTGTGCAGAGAACTAGTGGTTGGTGCAAACTAGGCAGGTTAAGTTAACGAAATACGAGTTGATGCTCCGGGTCGTTCCCGTTAGCAACTTTGAGGAGTTAAGAAATTAACTTAAATTTTGGGTGGTACCACGATAATTTATAAATTAATCGTCCCTTGTTAGCAATTGCTAGCAAGGGATTTTTTTATTGGAGGAAAAAATGCACAACTTTGATATTATTGACGATCTAGAATGGCGCGGAGCTATTAATCAACAAACCGATGAAGCAGGTTTGAAGAAATTAACTAGCGAAAAGGCTATTTCATTATACTGTGGGGTTGACCCAACCGGTGATTCTCTCCATATCGGTCACTTGATTCCCTTCATGATTTTGAAGAGATTTCAAGAAGCAGGCCATCATCCCGTTATCGTTATCGGTGGGGGAACTGGCTCAATCGGTGACCCATCAGGTCGTAATTCGGAACGTGTGCTCCAAACAATGGACCAAGTTCACCACAACGAAGTTGCTTTGACTAAAATGATGACTAATCTTTTTGGGACTGAAAACTTCAAGATTGTGAACAACTACGAATGGCTTTCACAAATTTCCTTGCTCGAATTTTTGCGGGACTACGGTAAATTATTCAGTGTTAATACAATGCTGAATAAAGAAGCTGTTTCAAGCCGGATGGAAGTTGGTATTTCCTTTACTGAATTCACATACCAAATTTTACAATCGATTGATTACTTGAAATTGAACCAAAACCATGACGTCCAACTACAAATTGGCGGGGCAGATCAATGGGGTAACATTACAGCCGGAATCGACTTGATTCATAAAATCGAAGGCAGTGACCGTGAAGCTTACGCTTTGACTATTCCTTTGATGTTGAAGGCTGACGGTACAAAATTTGGTAAGACTGCCGGTGGTGCAGTTTGGTTGGATCCTGAAAAGACTACACCTTACGAATTCTACCAATTCTGGATTAACCAAGATGATCGTGACGTCGTTAAATACTTGAAGTACTTCACTTTCTTGAGCCGTGAAGAAATTGAGGACTTAGAGAAGAAAGTTGAAACTCAACCAGAAAAACGTGAAGCACAAATTCGTTTAGCTGAAGAAGTTACGAAGTTTGTCCATGGTGCAGACGCATTAGCTGAAGCACAACATATCACGAAGGCTTTGTTTACTGGTGAATTAAAAGACTTAACCGCTAGTGAAATCGAACAAGGCTTCAAGAACATGCCAAACGTTGAAGTGCCAGCAGCTACTTTGAACATCGTCGACTTCTTGGTTGATGCAACAAAGATTGAACCAAGTCGCCGCCAAGCACGTGAAGACGTACAAAATGGAGCAATCTACATCAATGGTGAACGCCAAAATAGTTTGGAATTCGAAGTTGATCCAAAGGCAGCTTTTGATGGTAAATTTATCATCATCAGAAAAGGTAAGAAAAAGTACACATTAGCTCGAGTCAAATAATTCTCAGTGAATGATAACGCTTGCTATGCAATTTAACGAAAATTTCATATTACGAAAGCCCGCTAATCCTAGATTTGGCGGGCTTTTGTGATTTGTAAACCTTAACTTGGCTGTAATTAACCTGTAACATTGGTCGGCTATACTAGTCTAAGTTAGAAAAAAGAGTCTATGAGGAAATCAATCAATGAAATTATTCAAGAAAATTACATTAACTGCTGTCACAGCATTAACACTTGCGGGTGTTGGTGTAGCGGGTGTGTCTTCGCTCGACACAACTACTAGTGTGCAAGCAGCTCCAACTACTGCAACACTTCAGAAACAAATTAGTGATTTAAACAACCAAGTAGCAAAACTTAACTCAAAGGTTTCTGCTAAACAATTACAAATCAACAAGATCAACGCCCAAAACGTGAAAATCCAAAAGGAAATCGTTGCTACTAAGAACGATATCAAGAAGGCAAAGAAAGAATTATCAGATCGTAAAGATGTCTTGAAAGACCAAGTTGTGGAATTGCAAAAGCAAACAAACAACAGTGTTTCAGGTAACATTTATGTCGATTATCTTTTGAATGCCGGCGACTTTTCAGAATTAATCGGGCGTGCAATGGCTGTTGGTAAGATTTCATCAGCTAACAAAGCTGCTATTGATGATGTTAACGAAGCAAAAGCTAAGTTAGACGATTTAGCTGCTGATCAAGCTGACCGCAAACAAGATATTGAAGCAAATAAAGCAAAAGCTGAATCAGAAATGGTTGCTTTAGCTTCTTCAAAGAAGAAGGCAACTGCTAGCCAAAAGAAATTACAAGCACAAATGTGGGAAAACCGTTCAGCTTTAAAGGCACAAACAACTGCTGATAGTAAGAAAACACAAAGCTTGATTAACACTAAGACATTTACTGGCAGTTCAAGTTTGATTTCAAACGCTGCACAATTTATCGGTGTACCTTATGTCTGGGGCGGCTCAACACCTTCTGGTTTTGATTGCTCAGGTTTAGTTGCTTATGCTGCTAACATGGCAGGCATCTCATTACCTAGAACTTCAGAAAAACAAAGCCAAGTTGGATCATATGTTTCAGTTTCTGACTTACAAGCTGGTGACCTTGTATTCTGGGTTAAAGACCGTAAAGTTTCTCACGTAGGTATCTATATTGGTGGTGGACAATATATCCATGCACCACAACCTGGCGAAAACGTTAAGGTTGGTAGTGTGGCATACTTCTCACCAAGCTTTGGGAAACGATTATAAGACGAAATAGTGCGAGACCCCGTGGTCAAGCCTTGAGTACTAACGAGAAAAAATGGTTATCTTCTATGAAGATAGCTGTTTTTTTAGTTAGACGGAAAGGTTTATGGGGTCGAGCACGTTTAAGAAGTTAGACGAAATGGCTTTTAATAGACAGTAATTCTTTGCAATAGTAAGATGTTCTCACAGTTTAAATTAAAAAAATGTGACAAGGACAAATTATGCGCAGAAAATTTTGGGGGGTTTTTGGAATACTAACCATCGTGCTAACCGGTTTAGCAACAGGTTTATTTTTTGTAGTCCATCAATCA
>CAMJXI010000056.1 GCA_946409675.1 uncultured Lactobacillus sp.
GATATCGGACCAAATTCGCATTTGCGTCCCCAATCAGAAATTATGCCAGGTGCTCACTTGGGCAATTTTGTGGAAATCAAGAAGGCAGTTATTGGAGAGAACACCAAGGTGGGTCACTTAACTTATGTGGGTGATGCAACTCTTGGAAGTGATATTAATGTTGGCTGTGGGGTCGTCTTTGTGAATTATGACGGTATCAAAAAGCATCATGCCAATATTGGTGATCATTCGTTTATTGGCAGCAACTCAAATATTGTTGCTCCAATTACTGTTAGTGACCACTCGTTCATTGCAGCTGGTTCAACCATCACTAAAGACGTGCCATATCACGCTTTAGCCATTGCCCGCGGCCGTCAAGAGAACAAACCAGACTTCTGGGATCGTCTCCCAATTGCAAACGATCCAGCCTGGAATAATGACAATAATATGAATTAAGTACAAAAGACGTTTATTTTAGACGTCTTTTTTGTTAAAATGTATATCTGTAAATGTAGTTAATTGCGGAGGAAGAAATGACATCTCAATACGGAGATCCAAACCTGAAAATTTTTTCACTAAATTCCAATGAACCTTTGGCAGAAAAGATTGCTGAAGAAGTTGGAGTAACCTTAGGTAAATCAAGCGTTAAGAAATTTAGCGATGGCGAAATTCAAATCAATATCGACGAATCAATCCGTGGGGCAGACGTTTTTGTAATTCAATCAACAAGTGCTCCCGTGAATGATAATTTGATGGAAATGTTGATTATGATCGACGCTTTAAAGCGTGCATCAGCTCATACAATCAACTTGGTCATGCCATATTACGGTTATGCTAGACAAGATCGTAAGTCACGTGCCCGCGAACCAATCACCGCTAAGTTAGTAGCCAACATGATCGAACGTGCCGGTGCCGATCGTGTGCTTGCTTTAGATCTTCATGCCGCACAAATTCAAGGATTCTTTGATATTCCTGTCGATCATTTGATGGGTGCACCATTATTAGCTGACTATTTCTTGTCGAACGGACTTGAAAAAGATGCAATTGTTGTTTCACCCGATCATGGTGGTGTAACTCGTGCACGTAAGTTAGCAGAATTCTTAAAAGCTCCAATCGCTATCGTCGACAAACGTCGCCCTAAGGCTAACGTTGCAGAAATCATGAATATCATTGGTAACGTTTCTGGTAAACGTGCTATTTTGATCGATGACATGATTGATACAGCTGGTACAATTACTTTGGCCGCTCAAGCCTTGATGGATGAGGGTGCTACTGAAGTTTATGCTAGTGCAACACATGGTGTCCTTTCAGGTCCAGCTATTGAGAGAATTGAAAAATCTGCAATTAAGAAATTAATTATTACTGACTCAATTAATATGCCTGTTGAAAAGCATATTGAAAAAATGGAAATCGTGTCTGTTGGTCAATTAATGGGTGATGCAATCAAACGTATCTATGAAAACCGTCCGGTTTCACCTCTATTTCAGACTAGATTTAAAAGAAAATAAGTTACGGAACAACACGGGAATCTTTGAGCACTAACGAGCTTAGCGATAAAATGACGAAGTCATTTAGAGATAAGAAGTTAGGCGGAGAAGATTGTGTTGTGTAGTACAATTTAAAATAAGTTTCGTAACAACAAAATTTGAAATAAAACAAAAAAAGATTTGAGAAATTATTTTCTCAAATCTTATTTTTTTACAATTATTTATTTTCTTGTTGTTTCAAAAGGTCACGTATTTCAGCAAGTGTAGCCTCTGTCACTGTTGGACCAGTCGGCGCCTCATCTTCTTTAGGCCGCATGCTGTTGGCAAACTTCACAATCAGGAAGACCACGAAGGACACAATAATAAACGTGATTAAGTCGTTCAGGAAATTACCAAGTGTAAATGTTGCCGCACCGATAGTAAATTTAATCGCCGACAAATCCATTTGTCCTACAAAGAGGCTAATGAAGGGGTTCAAAATATTTTTTGTTAATGAACCAACTAACGCGGTAAGTGCACCACCAGTGATGACACCAATTGCCATATCAAGGACACTACCTTTTGAAATAAATTCTTTGAATTCTTTTAACATAAAATTTTCCTTTCTTAATCTGCTTATTAGCTGTTATCTACTTAATTTAACTAATTGTCTTAACTGCTACTTTTTCTTGGGATTAACTAAGTGACCATTATGAATGTACGTCTGAAATTCCTGGTAGGTTGGATCAAAAATCTGCGTTTGATCGGTTTTCAGGAGCATCGATTTAGGGAAGAAGAAGCGGGCATCGCCGGTTTCCTCACCACTAATTGACCGAACCAATCGGCTTAATTCAGACAATTCAGTCAAGCTGCCATCCGGCTCCATGATTTCAATCTGGGTTTTCGGATTTTCTGCATGTGGATCGTACAAGTCATACGGCAAGTCGAAGCTATCGTTGATGGCCGTGTAGTATTCCGGATTAAATCCGACCTCATCAATCAATTTCTTCATCTTCGGAATCATTGATTTCGTACTTGAATCAAAGACGGCCGATTTCAATGGCTTCCGGTCCAAGAACCTTGTTGCCAAGTCACTCAAAATCCGGTCGGGATGATGCCGCCAAATACCAAAATTCGTCGTGAGGACTCCGTCATCTAAACTCAGGTAGTCATCTAGCTTCCAATTCTTTTCCAGGAAAGGAGCCAGTTGGTCGACTACTTGGAGCTCGCTATTTTCATAAACGTAACGCGCTCTCTTCAAGAGATGGTCTAAGATAACCTCCATCGATCTTGAAACTGAGTGGAAATAGATTTGTTGGTACATTTGAAAACGTGAGACAACGTAGTCTTCAACGGCGTGCATGCCACCACGGTCAAACGAAATCCCATCTTTATAGGGACGAATGACTCGTAAAATTCTCGTTAAGTCAAAACTACCATATTGAGTACCGGTGAAGTACGCATCGCGCAGTAAGTAGTCCATTCGGTCGGCGTCAGCTTGACTGGAAATCATCTGGACCACTTGGGGGTTCGGATAAGTTTTGCCAATCACACTGGCCACCATTTCTGGAAATTTCGGAGCGACCTTCTTCAAGACTTGGTTGACCTCAGTCTTAGGGTTCGTGATGATCATTCGCGTAATCGCTTCGTGATCAGTGTTGAAAATTCCCTCAAAAGTATGTGAGAAGGGACCGTGTCCTACGTCGTGCAACAGTGCCGCGCAGAGTGCCACTATCCTTTCGGAGTCATCCCACAGCCCATCACCTGGTTTTTGCGTAGGGTAGTTGCGTGCAAACTTATCGCAAATCTTGCGCGTGATTTCGTATACCCCTAAGCAATGTTCAAAGCGGGAATGCTCTGCCCCATGGAACGTGAAACTTGAAGCACCCAACTGCTTGATTCTCCTGAGTCGTTGAAACTCACGCGTATCAATCAAGTCTAAGATTACCTGGTGGGTGACGTGGATATAGTTGTGCACCGGATCACGCAAAACTTTTTCTTTCGGTAGTAGTTCAATGTGTAAGTTATCGTTCTTCATTTAATAAACCTGCCATTCTTTTTTGAATTAAGGCTAGATCCTTTTCAAAATCATCTACGAATTGGTCATCGATTATCTGCTCTAACGCAACTTCGGTTACATCTTGTCCTGAGTTAGCGAGTTCTTGTTTAATCAAAGCGAGCACGTCGTCCTCAGAAAGATCTTGGTTCAAGACGTCATTTAAGTTGACCATGCTTCTTGGATTAACTTCAGGGAAGTGAAGTTTTGGGTGAACCGGCACGTTTGCCTGCTCGTAAAACTCCTTCATCATCTGCCCGCGCTGATTTTGGGGACCCGTGAGACTGAGATAGAGCATAATTGCGATGTTGTTCTTATTTCTTCGTTGAGCCTGACCGGATATTTTCTTGCCCGCCACACTCAAGTCGTAAGTTCCCGGACAATATGAATCGGAAATTTCGCCCATACTAATCTTTACGCCAAAAGGTGCAAAAATTTTTTGGACAAATTCCGTTGTTGCATCATATGCGTCATTAATCGAGACATCCACTTGGTTTGGAAAATAAAAGGAAACATTCAAGACGCCAGCGTCGCTGACCACTCCTAAACCGCCCGCATTGCGAATCACGTAGTCGTAGCCGCTTTTTTTAAGAACTTCCAAACCTTTGGCCAAGGATTTGAGTTTTGCGTCCATATGGCCTAAAATCACCGTATCAGACATTGTCCAAAAATGGACGATTGGTTGATTCAACCGAGCCGCCAAATACAATAAGACGTTAGAAGTAGCAATTGCGTCTTGCTGCTCATTTTTGTTAAACTGTTGTTTTAAAATTAAAAAATTATTCTTATCAGTAAATAGCACGATTTAAATCTCCCATCATACTAATAATTATAACAAAAGTCGGTCCAAAAGATTAAAACTAGACTAAATATAGGTAAATTAATGCAGAATGTAATCGTAAAACTTGAAACTAAAATGATTCAGGACGGTCAAAGTGACACATTTTCGTTTGTTGAAAATGGCACTTTAGCAAAAGGTCCTAAGGGCTTGATGCTGCGCTACCAAGAATCGGGTCAAATTCCGGTCAAACTAGTCCTCAAAGAGCAACAAGTTGAGCTTACCCGTGGACTTGCTCCAGACAATTATTCGAAGATGCAATTCGTGGAAAACGAGCGGACCCGCAGCGAGTATGTTGCCGGTGGCCAACAGATGGATATTGATGTTTTGACCAAAAAAATCAGTTTCACCGAAATAGATGCCAATTCTACGCAAATAATTGTTGAATACGATTTGTATAGTGGATTATACTTGGTTGGTAATTATATCTTTAAATTGATTTTTGGTGACTAAACTAGTATTATGATAAGCAGACTGTGTTGAAAGGACGTGCACTTGTGGGATTAGCCGAATTTGAAGGACAAAATATCGAAGAATTATCATTAATTGAAGTTGCGCACGCTATTTTAGAAGATCGTCACGAAAGAATGACTTTCGTGGATCTTGTTAATGAAATTCAAAAATTTTTAAATAAGAGTGACGAAGAAATTCGTGACCGTTTACCACAATTTTATACAGATATGAATATTGATGGTAGTTTCATTTCAATGGGTGACAATGTTTGGGCTCTACGCTCATGGTATTCATACGAATCCGTTGACGAAGAAGTTAACCATCCAGAAGACGAGGATGAAACTCCACGTAAGAAGAAACGCAAAAAAGTTAATGCTTTCATGGCAGATGACGATGACATTATCGATTACGACGCTGATGATCCAGAGGATGATGATTTGGAAATCGACGACGATGACGACGACGAATTTGAAGCTAAGAATGATCCAGATGACGCCGACGACGATGATGATGAAGACGAAGAAGAATTACCAGATGGTATTGAAGGTCAATTATCTGACTTGGATGACGACGCTGATGATGAAGACGACGAAGAAGAATAACTTCTTGACGAAATTCGTTTGAGATTGTAGAATATTTTTTGGGCACCATAAAGGCGCATAGCTCCCTAGGATCTTGCTAGGGAGCTTTTTTTATTTTTTTTGGAGCATTTTCCTCAAGACAAAACTGACAATTTGGTAAAAAGGAGTTTAGGATGACAAAATATATTTTCGTAACTGGTGGCGTGGTTTCATCATTAGGTAAGGGTATTGTTGCTGCCTCATTAGGCCGTTTATTAAAAAACCGGGGCTTCAAAGTTACCAACCAAAAATTTGATCCATACATCAACATCGATCCAGGTACTATGAGCCCATATCAACATGGGGAAGTTTTCGTAACCGATGATGGTACTGAAACAGATCTTGATTTAGGTCATTATGAACGCTTTATCGATATTAACTTGAATAAATACTCTAACGTTACACAAGGTAAAATTTATTCCGAAGTATTACAAAAAGAACGTCGTGGCGATTACGGTGGCTCAACTGTCCAAGTAATTCCACATATCACAAACATGATTAAAGAAAAAATTACTCGTGCCGCAACAACAACCGATTCAGACATTATCATTACTGAAATTGGTGGTACTGTTGGGGATATCGAATCAACTCCATTCATGGAAGCCATTCGTCAAATGAGAGCAGATGCTGGTTCAGAGAATGTGATGTACATTCACACTACCCTTGTTCCTTACTTGAAGGCTGCCGGTGAAATGAAGACTAAGCCAACCCAACATTCTGTTAAAGAATTGCGTGGAATTGGTATTCAACCAAATATGTTAATTTTAAGAACTGAAAAGCACATCGACCAAAAGATGCGCGACAAGATTGCCTTGTTTACAGATGTTCCGGTCGAAGCAATTATCGAATCACGCGATGCTGAAACTTTATACGATGTTCCTTTGAACTTACAAGCTCAAGGAATTGATCAAGTTGTTGTTGATACGTTGGGTCTTGAAGCACCAACTGCTGACATGACTGAATGGCGTAAGTTAACTGATCGTGTGCACAACTTGAAGAACACTACTAAGATTACTTTAGTTGGTAAATACGTTGATTTACAAGATGCTTACATTAGTGTGTACGAAGCCTTGAAACATGCCGGTTATTCTTATGATACGGATATCAAAATCAAACGTGTCCAAGCTGAAGATGTTACACCTGAAAATGTGGCCGAAATGGTTGGCGACACAGACGGCTTAATCGTCCCTGGTGGTTTTGGTGATCGTGGTCTTGAAGGTATGATTACTGCAATCAAGTATGTCCGTGAAAATGACATCCCATTCCTTGGCGTATGTTTAGGGATGCAAATGGCTAGTGTTGAATTTGCTCGTAACGTTGTTGGTTTGGAAGATTCCAACACTACTGAAGTTGATCCTAAGGTTAAAAACAACATCATCGATTTGATGGCTGACCAAGTTGACCAAGAAAATATCGGTGGCACATTACGTTTAGGCTTGTACCCAGCTAAGTTGAAACAAGGTACAAAGACAGCGGCTGCTTACGGCAACCAAAGTGT
>CAMJXI010000057.1 GCA_946409675.1 uncultured Lactobacillus sp.
TGTCCACACGTTGGTTGTATTCCGTCATGTTCCGGACACCGGAAGCGGCGAACAATTCGTAGCGCCGTTCCATTTCCTTCACAGCCTTGTTTAAAGCACTGGCCGCAAGCTTGGCATCGGTTACGACTGGAATCAGTAAGTGTGGAATCCCGTTGTAAACGGAAAGTTCGACCATCTTTGGATCAATCAAAACTAACTTAACTTCTTCTGGATAAGCTTTCATCAAAATCGAGGTAATAATCGTGTTGATCGCAACAGATTTACCACTACCGGTAGAACCGGCAATGAGTAAATGGGGCATTTTGGTGAGGTCGGCACTAATAATTTGGCCGGCGACATCTTTACCAAGTGGTACTTGAAGTGCGTGGCTACGAGCAGGTTGTGGTTGATTCTCCACGACGTCTCTAAAGGCCACGGCAGAGGTTACCCTGTTCGGTACTTCAATCCCGATTAATGGTTTGCCGGGAATTGGAGCTTCAATTCGGATATCTTTAGCAGCTAAGGCCAAGGCCAAATCGTCCGCCAAATTGACAATCCGGCTAACTTTGACCCCAACGGCTGGTTGAATCTCATACTTAGTAACGGTTGGTCCAAGCACTGCCTTCTTAATTGTGACGTCGACGCCAAAACTCTTAAAGGTTTGTTGGAGCACAGCCGTGTTCTTGTGAATCAGACTCTTGTCGGTCGTTTGATCGGCTTGCGGTACTTTCGTGAGCAAGTCAACGGAAGGAAGCTTGTAGTCCCCGATTCGTTTTGAGGTCACAAAATCCGGCACGTCAGTCGGTTTAGTCGGTTCTGGCTTCTTCTCATCGTGCGTCTCGTATTTAACGGGTGGCACATCGGTGAAGATGTCTTGTTCAACCGTCTTTGGTGTTGGAGCAACAGGTTGAGTCACGTCATCGTCATCTAAGCCATCGACGTTTGGTAAGTCCGAATCATCTGCTAAAGGATCAACGAAATCAGGTAAGTCATCCTTGGCATTTTCTGCCCGTTTTTGCTTTCTGGTTTCGACTAACTCGTCGTACTTATCTTTAGAATCACTGGCGATCGTTTGACTCTTCGTAATGAATAATTGGCTGAAATTCTGGAAGCTATGCAACACAGTTTTGGCCTTAATCTCGAAGAAGAGGCAAATTCCGACCAACAAAATAATCGTCAAAAAGACGTATGAACCGGTTTTGCCAACGATGGGATAAAGTAAGCCGTAAATGGCACTCCCAAAAAGGCCACCACCAACAGAGATAGTTTGGCCTCCCCGAGAAAATTCGTTCTTCATCAATTCCCAAAAAGAGGCCAGGAATTCACGATGGAGCATCAACTGTTCAAAGAAGTTAATCGCAAAATAGCCTAAGATTGCCAGATAACTGATGAAAAAGCCGAGCACACGTTTCACCGAGACCCGCGGTGGCTTGCCGTAAATGATTAGGACGAGGCCAAAAAGTAAGGCAACGGTCGCGCCAAACAAATAGGTATCCCCAAAGAGGAAACGAAAGACGTTCGCCATTTGTTGGCCGAGCAAACCAAATTTCAAAAGTGCGAGTCCAGCAAAAGCCACGACAATAAGACCAATAATAATATTGGCCTTTTTGAGGTTATTCTTTTTCCTGATGTTTTTCCGTTTAGTTTTTTTCTTAGCCATTAATTACGATCATCGCATTTCATGTTTATTTTTGATTCTCATCGGGATTAGCAACGAAATTCAAGTTCACACCCTCGTTTAAAGCAACGCTGGTTACTTGATAAGTCAAAGTTTCGATGTATTCGACCAATGGACGAGAAAGCATTTCAATCTCGTTACCAGGCAAATCTTGGGCGCTCCCAAAGTAACCCATCGTTTGCACGAGTTGGGAAATTTGGCCGCTCACACTGAAGAAACCAGGATTTGGTGAGACTTCGAAAGGAACCATTATTTCAAAATAAGCTCCATCAACGCCTTCATCTTCGGTACCGTCTGGTTTGTTGACAACTACTTGGCGCATCGCAACTTGGATATCTTGTTTGATTTCAGGTTCACCATCAACAAGGTCGTAATGAAAGGCGCGGACAACGATTGGTTTCTTTTTAAATTCCATGAGTTTCTCCTTTAAAATCTTCTTACTATTGAGTATCGTCAAAAATCAGACAAAATGCAACAAAACTTTAGTCTTTTAGCTTGTCGTGGTCGTAGTGATGCGTTGTTTCTAACCCGGCAAATTTTTGTTGGCGTAATGCTTCGAAAAGCACGATAGCCACACTGTTCGAGAGGTTGAAGGCGCGAATATGGTCCCCCATTGGAATTCGTAAGGCCAAGTCTTCGTTTTCTTTCATGAAAGTTTCGGGTAATCCGGTCGTTTCCTTACCAAACAAGAAGTAGTAATCCTTGTTGGTATCGGTGTAATCGACGTCGGAATAGGTCTTGGATGAGAATTTTGAAATGAGATAGAGTTCATCTGCTGGTTTTAAGGTTGCCAAAAAACTAGGTAGATCATCGTGCATCTCGATTTTAACGTCGTCCCAGTAATCTAGTCCGGCGCGTTTCATGTGTTTGTCGTCGAGCAAAAATCCGAGTGGTTCAATTAAATGTAAAACAGTGTTTGTTCCGGCACAACTTCTGGCAATATTACCAGTGTTGGCGGGCATTAGTGGTTCAAAAAGTACAACGTGATTAGTCATAGTAACTCCTTAAAAGTCTCTAAAAATTTCATAAAAAAAACGCAATGCTTCGGTGATATCCACGGCGAAGCACTACGTTAGTACGATTCATATCACCCGTTTTTAACAAGGACACCCTGGTAAAAACATCTGATAAAACCTTAATCAGAATATACACTCAAATTCATATAAAATCAATACTTTAGTGTTTTTGTATTGTATTTGACATATTTTCATCAATTTTTTCTGATTCGACGGGCGCGGCTTCAGCAAAATCTTCTTCGTAAAGTCCGCTCGTCTTGCGATAGTAATCAAAAATTCTTTGTAAAACAATTTTGACAATCGCGTAGACCGGAATGGCGAAGATTACTCCCCAAAGGCCGGAAACGGCACTACCACCAATCAAGACAAGGATTGTCGTGACCGGGTGCATCTCCATCTTGCTTCCAAGAACCAGTGGGCTGATCAGCTTACTCTCCACGGTTTGTTCAATCATGAAGACGATAATCACTTTGACCAGCATCCCTGTTGAATCAAACATCGCAATCATCAGTGCTGGAATCAAGGCGATAAAAGTACCAAAGTAAGGCACTAAGTTCAAGACTGCGGCCACAATGGCGAGAGTCAACGCGTAACTTTGGCCCACCACGCTGTAGCCAATGGCGAACATCACGCCGACCCAAAAGGCGACGGTCAGTTGGCCTCGAACGTAAGAAGCAACTGATTGGTTGATGTCAGTCAAAAGACTAGTGACGTGTTTGCGGTATTTTACGGGGAAGAACTTAGCGGTTTGGCCCTTTAATTGGCGACCGTCTTTTAACATGTAGAAAAGAATAAATGGTGCGGTCAAAACGGTCATGAAGACAACGGCAATTACGTTAAAGGCAGTACTTAAATGAATGATTGTTTCTGAAATTGCAGTGTTGGCACTCTTCAAAAAGGTGCTTTGAATTGAGTCGGTAAAGTTTGATAAGCTGGATTTGAGACCAGACATTTCTGGGTGACGTAACCAACCGTTAATTTGTTTCTCTGCTGAACTCCAATAAGCAGGCCAGTTATCGATGATCGATTGGATTTGGTCTTGCAAGATAGGAATCACTGAGACTAAGGCCCAAATTAAAAGGGCAACCACGACAATGAAGAGACCAACAATCGTAATCGAGCGGTTGATATTAAACTTGGACTCTAACAGGTCAACCAACGGGTTCATCAAGTAGTATTGCACGCCGGCCAAAACGATAGCAGGCATCACGGCACCGATAAAGGCATTGATTGGGTCAAAAAGATACGAGATTTTATTGAAGACAAACAAAATAACAAAGACTAGCAAGACGTTCAAAAGAACGATACTAGTTTTGTTATTCAAGAACCATTTGCCAAACCAAGATTTTAATGTTTGATTGTCGTTTTGCTTTTCTGTCATTGAAGACCTCTATTATTTGTGTTCGTATGAAATCCAATCGTCTACCTTAAAAGTAGGCATTGGTTCATCTTTTGCTTTTTCGAGATAAATTGCATTTTGCATTTTGTTTTCAGGTACTTTGTCGGTGAAGATCATTGTTGCGTGTCCGATTGCTTTGATATTTGATTGCACTAATTGTCCTGCGTACAGAACTAAGTAAGTTGTGCCATCCATCGTAACACTATCATCCTTCTTAATGACAAAGGAACTGTTAGGAGTGGCTGAATCAAATTTCTGGATAATCGCAACCTCTTTAATTTCGGGTGTTGCTTGCTCCCCGAAAAGAATGACGATATTCTCTTTTGGATCAATGGCTTTTGAGCCAACGCTAATAATTGTAGTATTCCATTTCATAATATCACTTCTCCTTTACTAAATTTTAGCATAACATTTGCAAAAGATTACAAAGCTTAACGATTTTTTATGCTAAACTGACATATAAAAAGGAGGAGTTCAGATGAAAGCATGGTTTGGTGGTTATACCAAGAAGTCTAGTCAAGGAATTTATCGGGCAAACTTCCAACAAAATAAACTAGAAACACCCAGTTTAATCGTACCTGTACAAAATGCAACATATTTTCAAATTAGTAAAAATAATGAATTGTTTACTATTATTAAGGAAGGTGATCTTGGAGGGCTCGCTTATTACGACCTCAAAGATGACGAAGCAACTTTAGTAGATAAGGTTCTCGCTGCAGGATCACCCCCGGCCTACGTTGGCTTAAACGAAGACGAGAAACTCATTTACGTAGCTAACTACCACTTGGCCTTATTACAAGTTTATTCATACGCTGACCACAAGTTAGAATTAGTGGCCGAAACAAAACATGAAGACGCGGGTCACGGCCCTCGTCCAGAGCAAACAACAGCGCACCCCCATTTCTTTGATCAAACCCCAGCACACAACTTAGTTAGTGTGGATCTTGGGTTAGATCAAGTCGATTTCTACAAATTAGAGAGTCAAGAACTCAAACATTTGGCCACTTATCACAACGAAGCTGGTTTTGGTAGTCGACACATTGTCTTCCACCCCACTAAGCCTGTGATGTACGTCGTTGGTGAACTTTCAAGTAACGTGAACGTCGTTAAATATGATGAAACAGACTTTAACTTCGAGAGTATTGCAACCTACTCAACCTTGCCCGAGACTTTCACGGGTGCTAATGGCGCATCAGCTATTAAAATCAGTGCCGACGGCAAGTTTTTGTATGCTGCTAACCGCGGACATGATAGTATAGTAGTCTATGCAATCAACGAAAACGACGCTACTTTAAGCGTAGTGCAACACATTAAAGTGGCTGGGAGTTTCCCACGTGACTTTAACTGGACTAAGGACCAAGATTTGGTCGTTGTCGCTAACCAAAACACCGATAACGCTACGGTCTTTACCAGAAATGCAACAACCGGCTTTTTGACAGAAGTGCAAAAGGACGTTGTCGTACCAGAAGCTACCAGAGTGCAAATTACAGAAGACTAAAATATAAAGGAATTAATTCATGTTTGATATTATCAAAGCAATATTCTTAGGAATCGTCGAAGGGATTACGGAATTCCTTCCCATCAGTTCTACCGGACATCTTTATCTTTCGAACTACTTTATCCAACTGAACCAACCAAAGGCGTTCATCGATATGTTCATGGTTGTGATTCAATTGGGAGCGATTTTGTCAGTCATCCTCATTTACTTCAACAAATTAAACCCCTTTGCACCATCGAAAAGCCAAGTTGAGAAGAAACAAACTTGGAGCTTGTGGTTCAAAGTCGTCGTTGCAGTTATCCCTTCAGTCATCATTGGCTTACCTTTGAACGACTTCATGGAAGAAAAATTGACTAACTGGCAAGTAATTGCTGCAACATTAATCATCTATGGTATCTTGTTCATTTTCTTGGAAAATAAGAACAAAAACAAGAAGTTCCAGTTGACTGATTTAAACAATATGACCTACCAATTTGCCATCTTGATTGGCTGTTTCCAAGTCTTAGCCTTAATTCCTGGGACCTCACGTTCTGGCGCAACAATCCTTGGAGCAATGCTCTTAGGTGCCTCACGTTTCGTTTCCACAGAATTCTCGTTCTTCTTGGCAATCCCTACGATGTTTGGCGCAAGCTTATTGAAGTTCTTGATGTTTTTCAAGCACGGCAATGCCTTGGTGGGCATGCAATTACCAATTTTGTTGGTTGGGATGGTGGTTTCGTTCATCGTCGCTTACCTCTCAATTAAGTTCTTGCTTAACTTTGTTAAATCGCATGATTTCAAGGCCTTTGGTTGGTATCGAATCATCTTAGGTGTTGCGGTTATCGCAATTGGCTTAGTTTTTAGATAGGAGTAACTCATGGTTTTTAAAGAAGTTGCAGTCGAAAATTTCACGAATATTCCCCAGGCAATTGCTAGTGGAGCAAATCGGATTGAATTAAACGACAACCTTGCAGTTGGTGGCACGACCGTCAGCTACGGCGTGATGGAACAAGCTGCCTCATATTTAGCCGAGAAAAATATTCCGGTGGTGGTCATGATTAGACCCCGTGGCGGAAACTTCGTTTATAACGATCTCGAGTTAAAAATGATGGAAGCAGACCTCTTCAATGCTCAAAAATTGGGTGTTGACGCTGTCACATACGGTGTTTTAACTTCCGGTGGAAAACTCGATGAAGAAGCAATGGAAATGTTGCTAGGCGCAAGTGAAGGCATGCAAGTCGTCTTTCACATGGCTTTTGATGCCATTGCCCCCGAGAAT
>CAMJXI010000058.1 GCA_946409675.1 uncultured Lactobacillus sp.
CTGCGATGCTGACTGAGGACGACTTGATCATTGGCTTTTCCCTCTCTGGTAGAACTAAGGACCTCTACTCCGCAATGAGTATCGCGCAATCAAACGATGCCAAAACCATTATTATTACGAACTCCCCTACTTCACCACTTGCACAAATGGCCGACATCTCGCTCCAAACTTCTGTCGATGAGTTTCTGAATGGTGGGACGGTAGCTGGGCAGATTTCCCAACTTTATGTCTGCAATGTTTTGATGCGGGGCTACGAATTACAAAATCGCGTGGATTCCATTCAGTTACGCGAGAAATCCTTACGGGCAATTATTGAAAAGCGGATGGACTAATTTTAGAACTTAAAAATGTTAATCGAATTAAGTTTAAAAAGAGCACAAAAAATGACTTCAATCGGCGGATTGAAGTCATTTTTGTTTGCTATTTAGTTAGTTACTTATTGTTCTGTCTTATTAACCAATTTAGTTTAATTACTTTTCCTATTTCTTTGTCGAAACAAACCGTTGCATCATCAACGTTGTGGCAGTCCAGAGGACCAACAAAATCAACAAGATAATTCCCGCGAAGACACTTAATTGGGCCACATGTTGCAACGCCTCAAGGTTGTTCAAGCCAGCTAGTAATACGCGACTGATGACTTCCATGAGCACGACGAAGATGACGACGTACAAAACACCAACCAACAACTTACCCATTTTCATCGGCAAGAGTTCCACAATCGTTTTTGTACTGATGTTGATGAAACTCACGATCACCATAATACTGACTATCAAGAGTAGTCCGACAGCAAAAATCAATGCAATCACTCCTGGTGAGAGTTGAATTTGTGATGACTCAAAATATTTACTAAAGTCGCCGTTTTGATTAACGACAATATTTAACATTTCTAGTAAAAATTTAACAATGGCAAAGCCCATCCAAGTCACTAAAGTACTGAGGTGATTAGCAAGAACCAGCTTACCTTCATGAATTGGCAAGAGCCGCATCTTATTTTGCGTCCAAACTTGTTCCTGAATCTTCACAGTATACCAGACGAAAATGAGGCTCGTGATACTTACGATTGTCCCACAAAAGAGTGCCACCATTCCGAGTGAGTTCCAGGCAAAACGCGTAATAAACATCGAGATGAGTTGTAAAGCGACGACGATCCCTGATGCCAGCAGAAAAAGCTGTAATTTTGGTCTAAATGTTTCCATAAATGCTGCTCTAAAATGTGTCACTAAATTCATCTACTTTCTTTTTTACTTAGCTGTCTCAATAAATCTTCTAATTAAGAAAGTTGAGAGTACCTCTAACACGGCAATCATGACTAGCATCAACACGATACCGATTGCTAAACCTGGGATCAACTCGGGTTGTTCCACTGAAATATTCAACGAGTTGAAGCCGTTACTTACTAAATTAATCAATTGAAATACACCAAACACAGTTGCTGCATAAACCAGGAACACGACTAAGCGTCCCTTTGCGACTGGCAATAATTCCAAAATTGATTTTGCTAAAGCGTTTAAGAAGCTTACGAAGACTATCAAGTAATAAACGGTTATAACTACAACCACCGAGACGAGGACCACCTTTAATACTGGATTCGTTCCCCAGAAAGCGAGGTCAATATCTTGTTTAGATCCTGATGTAGTTAAAATATTGATACCGAGCATCACGCCACCAATCAGTGTAATTAAGAGAAATCCCACGAAAGTGCTCAGGTGATTTCCCAAAACTAAGCCCCGATTTGAGATGGGCAACAGCCGGTAGCGGTTTTGCGACCAAATCTTTTCTTGGATCCGAATAATCCAAATGACGAAAACCCAGCCAGCCAAGAAGAAGAACTGTACGCCAATAATCACCGAAATGAACGATCCAGCATCAAATTCGACCCCACGGACAATTAGACCGGCGATTTGCATAATTATTACTAAGGCAGCGTACCCCAAGAAGAGCGGCGTTTTCTGTCTAAATGTTTCTTTGAAAGCTAAGAGTACATCTTTCATAAGTCATCCTACTTTCTAGTCTCTAAATACTTGTCCAACACCAATTCGTTTAATCCTTCAAAGACTAAGCCAAGCACTACTAGCACAGCTAGGAGCATGGTGAATTGTCCTTTGTCCCACAAAACACCTACGACATCGTCCAAGAACCAGACTACGGCAATGACAAAAACGATTACTAATGGCACGTTAGCTAAGTTGCTTAACCATTTTGCGCCAGTTGTCGGAATCAATTGACTCGTCGTTTCTCCCATTATATTCACGAAATCTAAAACGGAGAAGGTGGTCAGCATGCCGACAACAATAATCAAAAGGGTTTGGAAAACCGGTGGCAGGTATTCGCTATTCACATACGATTGTTGGTGCAACAAAATCATCGCAGTGTAACCAATAACTCCTTGAACACCTATTTGAATCAAGCCCAGAAACCCACTGCTGAGAATGTTGGCCAACTGAAACTTTCTATTTTTGATTGGTAGCAGTCTAAACCGATTAGAGGTTTCAGCATTTAATTGAACTTTAACTAACAAGATTAAGAGAATAAATGAGAAGATAATCGCTGTGCCCAAAACAAATTGGAAAAGCGTCTGGCTCCCCATTACATCTACAATATTCAACGCAGATAACTGCTTGCTACTAAGAACGACGATGGCGAAAATTACTACTAATTGAATTGCCAGCATTTGAAAGAATTGTTTACTTTTCAACCTGACTAATTCTTTAAACAACACCCCAAATTTTGTCATCTCGTCCCCCCCTAGTACTTGCTTTCGTAGAACTCTTCGATAGTTTGGCCGTATTGTGAACGAATTTGTTCAGCCGGCAAATGTTCAATAATTTCGGAGTCTTTGATGATGACAATGTCATCGAGTAAGTTAGAGATATCGTTCAAGTAGTGATCACTGAAGATAACCGTTGCATCTGGTTCTTTCCACTTGATGATGGTATCGGTGATCCGTTTTCTCGTCATGCTGTCAATTCCTTCAAAAGGTTCGTCGAGGAGATATAGTGGAACAGTTCTTGAGAAAACCAAGGCCATTGAAAGACGGGCAATTTCACCCTTAGACATCTTGCCTAACTTGTTGTCGAGTTTAACGTCCAAGTATTCGCTAATCGTCAAAAATTTATCGGAATTAAAATCCGGATAAACGCTCGTGTAGAAACGCAAGACCTCTGAGCCTTTTGTTCCCAGTGAGAAGTCCGGCACAAGTTGTGCGTTGTAACTGATATTTTCCTTGCGGAAGGTCTCGTTTTCTTGACCCAAAACATCGACGGTACCCTTGTAGTTCTTGGCTACACCTGTGATAATCCGCATCAAAGTTGTTTTACCTGCACCATTTGCACCGAGTAAACCAACAATTTGGTTAGAATCGATTTGTAAATCGAGACCTTGTAAAATTTGTTTACCACCAGTTTTATATGATAAGTTCTTTAGTTCTAAGATTTTTTCGGCCATGTTATGCACGCCCCTCCAAATAATTTTCTAAGTAATAGGAAATCTCTTCCTTGCTCAAATCGAGTTTAGTGAGATTGTCGTACATCACTTTAATTTCCCCGATAATCAACTTCTTCTTTAAGTTACCCACGATTTTTTGATCATCAACCACGAAACTCCCACGACCGCGCTGGACTTCGATCACGTTCTCGTCACCCAGCTCGCTCAGTGCTCGTTGCACAGTATTCGTATTTACGCTTAGGTCTAAAGCAAGATCACGGACAGACGGCAACTTAGCACCTGGTGCTAGGCGATTCGTCACGATCTCTTGGTAAATATAATCCTTAATTTGTAAGTAAATCGGAATATTGTCTTTGAATTTCAAGGAGCACACCTCGCTTTCTTTGTTCTAGTGTTCTATCCAACTAATACACTAGTACAAGTTTTTTGGTTTGTCAACATCGTCGTCCAAAAGCGCATAAAAAAAGTCGCATCTGCGACTTTTTTTATTTTTTAATTTTCTACACTTCATTTTCAGCATCAAAGTCCATCGTCAACTGCTCGACTTGTTTGGACTTGCCACGCTTGTGTTTAGCACTAGTCGTCGCATCCCTTGGCCAATAAAACTTGGTCACATCAATTCGTTCCAGTTGCAGTAACTTAATCTTCTTGGTCAGCCCACCGGAATAACCAGTCAGATTACCGTCCTTACCGATCACGCGGTGACACGGGACCAAAATTGCTAACGGATTTTGGCCAATCGCATTTCCGACTGCTTGGGACGACATACTTGGCCGCTTCATTTCGGAAGCCACCACTTTAGCAATCTCGCCGTAGTTTTGCGTCTGACCGTAGCCGATTTTCTCTAGCTCGTGCCAGACGAGTTTTTGAAAGTCTGTGCCAATAAATTCTTTCTTGATCAATGTTGGACTCGGATTTTCGCCAGCAAAATACAGATCAAGCCAGTTGGCCGTCAGTTGAAAAATTTCGAGTGTCTGACTTTCCGGCACTTCAGCTAGTTCTGCTTGGTTAATTTCATTTGCGAAATCAAGCGCAATTAATTTGTCGTCCTTGGCCTCTAAATATAAGAGACCGACCGGACTTTGGTAAGTTGTATAAAAATCAGCTTTTCTTAATCCCATGTTCTACCCATCTCTGCTTATACGCAAAATCAGCCAACATCTCTTCGGCACTCATTGCTTGTACAAGGTAGGTGCTCAAAGAATCCATAATCAAAGCCATAATAAAGTACAAGAAGCTAATGGCCTCACTGTTATCGGTGATATCGAAGTGATTAATAGCGAGTAGTTTCAACCAAGATTGGATCATGCGGTCGTCTTCTAACATCATCAAAGCATTTTCCTTATTAAACAAAACGGTGTTCCCATTTTGAATCAGAATCTGCAGGATTTTGTATTCGACGGCTTCAGAACTAATATCGGTGACGTGAATGAGATAATCGTTGATTCCCTTAAAGAAATCGTTACGGCTATGGCCAATATAACGCATGATTTTTTCATGTGTCACATCGGTACCACGCCGGATGATGTATTGGTGTGCATCTTCGATGTCTTCGAAATATTTATAGAAGGCTGCACGCGAAAAATCCGCACGTTTCACAATGTCACTAACTGTGACGAGTGTCGCCGGATTTTTGCTGTAAACATCTATTAAAATCAGTTCGATGGCATTCTTTTTTTCTTCGCTGAGGTTGATAAAAGTCGATTTAGGCATTTTCTAAACTTTCTCCATATAATCACTAATTTCCTTCTCTACTAGTATACCATCTTCCATCGCTAAAACACGATCGGCAAATGAAACCATTCGGGGATCATGGGTCACCATAATCGTCGCTTTTTGCTTGTCATGGGCTTCTTGTGCCAAAAGTTTCACAACGTCATATGCGTGGTCGGTATCAAGTGCAGCGGTTGGTTCGTCGGCCAAAATCACTGCAGGGTTGTTGTACAAGGCTTTAGCGATAGCCACCCGTTGTTTCTCACCACCGGAAAGGTCGCGGGGCATCTTCTTTTTGAGTTCCAAAATATCTAAAGACTTTAGCAATTCGTTAAAACGGTCCGTCTGAAATTTTCTTTTTTCGACTTGATCAATGAACTTAAATTGGTCTTCAACTTTCAAGAATGGTATCAAATTGGTACCTTGCAAAATAAAACCAATTTCTTTGAGGCGGGCTTCACTGCGTTTCTTCTCGGAAAGGTTCGTGAAGTCGGAGTTACCAATCAAAATTTGGCCACTCGTTGGGGTCTGCAATCCCCCAGCAATTGTTAGGAAGGTCGATTTACCGGAACCACTGGGTCCGATAATTGCAACGAATTCGCCAGGTTGGATAGCGAAGTTAATATCTTTGAGAGCCGTAATTTCTGTATGACCACTACCAAATTTTTTGATAATGTTTTTCATTTCTAAGCTATTTTGTTGCTTGGTTTGTGTCTTAGTTTCTAATGTATTCATCGAACTAACCTCCAATTGATTCTACTGGGTCTGCTTTAAGGACGGTTGGTAAGCTAAAGATACTCCCAACAGTTGCGACCACGATAATTAAGAGTCCGTGCAACAACCAAGTTTGATACGTTGCGAGGAACGGCATTCCGGCTGGAGCGAGCATGCCAAAGAGTGAGGCAAGTGCGAAGGCAAGCAAGACACCGAGTAAGCCCATCATAAGGCTTTGAGCAAAAATCGAATTGGTAATCACCCGCGTTGGAATCCCTTGGGCCTTCAAAACACCGAAGAGGTTCTTCTTTTGTAAGGTTAGGACATACATGAAGATGGCAACGATCCCGGCAGAAATCACGATCAAGACATAGACCATGGCGTTTAAGGTAATTTTTTCTGGTGTCACACCAGGGAGGTTGCTCTTGAAGGTGTCAACTGACATCTTTTCAAGAGGAGTTGTCTTGGAATCAGTCAACTCCACGTTTTTGAGGGCAGTTCCCTTAACTGCGATTAAGTTTACGGGAATCGAAGCAACTTGGTTATCGGCAACAGTTGTACCGTACTTCAAAGCCATGAAGGTTTGGAGGTTAGTGTAGGCAACCGGTTGGATAGAGAATTGGGTTTTGGCAAAAATACCGGTAATCTTGAGTTTGTGTGAAAGGTTACCGACCTTAATCTTGTCGCCCACCTTGAGGTCGAGCTTGTCGGCCATGTTTTGGGAGATGGTGATCTCGTAGTTAGCTGAATATTGTTTACCTGAAGTTAAGGTTGGAACGACGAAACTACCTTTTTGGGTTCCGAAGAAGGAAATATTCTCTGTTTCACCATCATGTTTCACGGCTCCGGAATATAGTCCAACGGCGGCTTTATCTTTAGCGTCAACGTTGTCGGCTTCGCTAGCCTTCAGTGAACTGGCATTAACAATTTTATTGGCG
>CAMJXI010000059.1 GCA_946409675.1 uncultured Lactobacillus sp.
ACGGGATTTCCATTGGTGACTGGAGTTCAGACGTGTGCTCTTCCGATCTGCATAGTACATCACGCCATCAGGGCAAGAATCGTGTTTCAAACCAGCAACGTGTCCTAATTCGTGAAGCGCCGTGGCAAATTGTCGCTGCGCATAGTTACTTCCTTCACGATCTTTCAAGATTTGACTTGAAGATAGGTAAGCTTCTGCGCGGGAATAGTTGTTCCCAATCAACCAAGCGTTCGTGTAACCCAATTCGTGTTTTGACAATGAGTTCTTTTGACCGAGTTTCACTTGACCATTACGCGTTTGCACAAATTGCACCAGGTGGTAGCGATTGATTTCATTAGCTGCTTTCACCCAAGCGTTGCTAATCGTTTTTTGCGTGCCGGGCACGATAGTGTATGTGATCTTAGAGCTTGCCCAGCGGCCGCCCTTTAACTCGATTGCTGCTTCTACTTCATTTGATTGACTAAGTGCATCAATATGTTGTACTAGACCGACGCTTAAAAACATGGTGGCGCAAAGTAAAGAAATTTTGTATAATTTTCTCATTTTTACATCCTCTAATTTTCTCTCGCGAATCTTTAATGACTCCAATATAGTACAAAAAAAAATTATGAGAATAGGCAAAAATCATTAATAACACCTGTATAAATAGCAATAACCAAAAATAACGGAGCTGAAAATTCCTTTCAAAAATTATACATTGTGCACTTACTATTAATACATGATTGATAAGGCTCTAGAGATTTTGTTAAAAACACTTATTTCAGATTGAATAATGTGGCACATACACGAATAGTAACCGCTTACATAGTTAAATAACTATTTTTTAACCAAAATTCGTGAAACAAAATTTCAAAAAACTGTTTTGTTTAATTATAAATCTAGTTATTTATTTTTCTATGAGTCTTTTTGGCGTTTTTTGGCAGACTTTGTGACTTGCTTAACAAAATTAATTCAGAAAATCGATCTAACTTGCAAAATCCCGCATTGAAAGCAATACTATCCATTTTCAAAATTGATCGCACAAAAAAACAGGTTGCTGACTTTTCGTCTACTTGCAACCTGCCTGAATCTAAGTGGATGAGGTAATTTCATCGATTTAATTCTAAAACTTTTTAATTCTTAGATTTGTCACGATATTCAATTTTTAACTCTGTGTAAGTACATGCAACCAATTTTAATCTATACTTGATGTCAAAGTTTTCGTTTTTCAAACGACTATTCAGTTAATTGGACTACTTTGCAGGTATTCTTACGGAAAAATGCTGAACCAATTTTCAGGCTAACACCTCTACATTTTCAACAGAGACTTCCAGATGGAAATCATCCAACAAAATACTTATAATTCTGGAGATAGAAGCTAATAACAATTTCTTGCTTATTACTTTACCTTACCTCTTCCACACTCTTATCATAACATATCTGCAAGCGTTTGCAAGTTTAAAGCTCAACTTTTTTATGGCTTTGTTTGTACTCCCTTTGGTAGCCCTTTTGGCCGGCAAAATAATAATTTCGGGCTGGTTCATCACTCACAAATTCGATGTTTTCTGGGAGATCAGTTAGACCTTCAGTAAAGATGGTCTCATACTCGGGAACGCTTATTCTAATCCGGTTTGCCAGCAATTTTTCGTGCTTATTTTTGTTTAAAGCCACTTTGTAACCAGGAACCAAACGACCAGCGAAAAATTCGGCCATAGCACCGGAGCCGTAACTGAACAAGCCAACCAGGTCATCCGGTTGCAAATTGCCATTTTCGAGCAAGCTGAGGAAGCTTAAATATAACGATCCGGTATATAAATTTCCCACTTCGCGTGCATAGGTCGTCGAGTGTTCAAAATTAGCAGCTAAACGCGCGCTAGTTTCTTCATCAGCGTTTTCTAAGGCGATGCGGTTAGCCTTCAAGCCCATCTTGGTGAATGGAATATGGTAGGTTAAGGCAGCAAAATCGGCCACCTCTAAATCTTTCATTTCCAAATACTTAGAAAAAGTCTTTTCAAAGAAGTCCAGGTAGATTTGCGTTGAGTACTGACCATCTACAAGGGCTGTTTTGAAGTTGTTTGGCCGCCAAAAATCGTTGATGTCAGCACTAAAGCTCGCGTGACCTTCTTCAAATTCAAAGATAGCAGGATTTTCCTTAATCAACATACTAATTGCGCCAGCACCCTGGGTTACTTCCCCAGAGGTGTTCAAGCCGTACTTGGCAATGTCGCTCCCAATCACAATTGCGGTGTGGTTCGGGTGGGCACGCACGTAATCGCGGGCAATCATTATTCCTGCGGTCGCACCAAAGCAAGCTTCTTTGACTTCAAAAGTCCTGATTTCGTTTGGTAAGTTCAAGGCCTCCTTAACGAAAAGTGAGGCAGACTTCGATTGATCAATCGCGCTTTCTGTCCCAAAAACGAGCAAGCCAACTTGTTTTAAATCAACCTTTTCTAAATACTCGAGGGTGGCATTAATTCCCATCGAAACAATATCCGTGGCGCTATCGGCCACTGCCATCTTATTTTGCCCAATTCCAATCTTATACTTCGCTGGGTCAACATTACGAGCTTGTGCTAAATCTTCTAAATCCAAATATTTATTTGCAGTCGCAAACCCAATCCGGTCGATTCCAATCTTCATTTCGTTTCCCCCTTAGACAAGCGATAATGCATTTCACATTTTCACTCGAAAAATCATTTGTTTTAATAAGCAGTCTGACTACTTCTGGTAGTTCTTCGTTCGTTGCACCGTTAGTTAGTGCTAAGTTCTTGGCCTGGAGCTTCATATGCCCGGCTTGAATTCCTTTAGTGCTAATTGCAAGTAAGGCTGCCAAATTGTTGGCTAGGCCAACTGCCGTAATAATCCCGGATAATTCAGCCACCTTTGGTTTGCCCAAAAGTTCGAGATTTTCTTTGACGTCAGCGCGGACCTTGATCGAACCACCAACCACGCCAATGGCGAGCGGCAGAGTTAAGTGGCCTACTAATTGGCCATCTGCGATTTCCCACTTACTCAGTGAAGTGTAAACACCAGACTCACCAGCATAGGCATGAGCGGCCACTTCGACTGCCCGAAAATCGTTCCCTGTTGCAAGTAAGACCGCATCGACGCCGTTCATAATACCCTTGTTGTTGGTCGTTGCGCGGTACGGATTCTTCTGCGCAATTTTGCTCAAAAGCACCATTTTTTCAGCAACTACCTGTCCTTCATCTTGCTTGTTACTCTTAACCAGTGAGCTGAAGGCTAACTTCACCTCTGCCGTAGAGAATTGACTAGGATAATTGCTCAAGATGGCAAATAATTTATCCACAATTCCTGGGTAATCGAGTAGTTGTTGGCTCAGATTTTCTAGAATACTGTTGGTTTTGTTGGCGCCCATCGCTTCAGCAGGGTCGACCAAAACACGAAGTTCCAGTAAGTCGTCTTCTAGATGTGGTGTAATCTCACGCACCCCACCACCATGAGTCTGTAGGCTCGCAAAAGTCGTGTTTAAATCGGCTACCAAATCAGGCACGGCCGTTTCAAACGTGGCCAAATCAAACTCGGCGTCCACCTGAAAATACGCCTGGCCAAAAATGCCGCGCCGTTCGTTGGTGACGGTTGCTCCACTGTTTTGGCGAAGGATTTTAGCACCGTGATTAGCGGCGGCGACCACTGAAGGTTCCTCGCTCGCCATTGGAACGGTGTAATTGCGTCCGTTCACGAGCAAATCTTTGACGACACCTACTGGCAAAGTCAGCTGACCAACAACATTTTCGCTGAGCGTATCCAAATCTTCCAAAGTAACTTTGGGTAGTTTGGTTTCTTTAAGTGAACCCTCGTCCTGCAAAATTTGGCGGCGTTCTTTTGGCGTTAATTGATAAAATTTCTGGGTCATGATTATTTAACCATCTCGATTTCATAGGCGATGCCCATTCCACCGCCGATACACAACGAAACAATCCCCTTATCTTGCTGGTTGTTCTCTAAATTATTAATGATAGTGGCAATCAAGCGACTACCAGTTGCACCAAGCGGATGCCCCAATGCTAGGGCACCACCTGCGATATTTAGTTTATACTTTGGAATCTGCAAATCTCTAGCAACTGCAACGGATTGGGCCGAGAAGGCCTCGTTGATTTCAAACAAATCGTAGTCGTCTGGTGTTGTCTCTTCTGCCTTGAAGATTTTGTCGATTGCCAAATATGGTGCATAGCCCATAATTTCTGGATCAATCCCGACTTCCGCATATGCCCCAATCTTAGCAATTGGTTTTAAGCCAAGTTCAGTCACTTTTTCTTGGGTCGCAAGAATGAGCATTGATGCTCCATCGTTTAACGGTGAAGAGTTTCCGGCGGTTACTGTGCCCTCTTCTTTGAAGATGGTCTTCAAGGTCGCGAGTTTTTTCAGGTTGGTATCTGGGCGAATGCTTTGATCTGTTTTGATTTCCACACCATCCACCGTAATTGGGATAATCTCGTTGGCAAACCAATCGTTATTCACGGCTGCATAAGCTTTCTGGTGGGAACTCAAGACGAACTCGTCTTGGTCTTCGCGGCTAACTTTGAAGCGTTCCGCAACGTTTTCGGCAGTGATACCCATATGTTGATCTGAGAAAGCATCCATCAAGCCATCGTTTAAGAGGCCATCGACTAATTTAGTCTCTGGATTGTCTACGTCTGCTCTAGCCTTCAAAAAAGGCACGTTAGACATACTTTCGACTCCTCCGACAGCAATTATGCCATCTTCAAGTTCGAGCAAGCCTTGGGCCACTCTGACGGCTTTTAAGCTTGAGCCACAAACTTGGTTCAAGACCATCGCGTTCGTTTCTTCGCGCATGCCACTGCCTAAGGCAATCTGGCGGGCAACGTTTTGTCCTAACCCAGCCGACATTACGTTTCCGAGGATTAAACTATCAACTTGTGAAGCTTCAATTCCGGCACTTTCGATGGCGCCTTGAAAAGCTATTTCACCTAGTTCTTTGGCACTCAAGTCTTTCAACTGCCCGTTGAATCGTCCAAAAGGCGTTCTTTTGGCGGCTAAAATAAAAATATCTTTCATCAAATCTTCCTTTATAATTAAGTTAATAATATTCTAACTGATATCAGACCATTTAGGGTGAATTCTGGTTTTCTTTAATAATTTTTTTAAAAAGAGGTAATGACTCATGCGGATTATCGATTTCTTACAGCTAATTTCTGACTTAGACAAGCAAACGCAATTTTTCTATTCTGACGCAGATAAAAACCTCTGGGCCATCACTGGCGTACTCGCCGAGTCCGATTGCGTTTATCTTGCGACAAAAAAAACAAAGCAACATGCGCTCCACCAATGGGAGTTAGTTACTTTGTTAAATCCGCTGAAGCCAAAGACCAACTTTATCAAAATAAAGGTGGAAGCTGACTCAGCCAACATCTTCGGATTACAAATTCATCCGCGTGAAGTCTATGTAAATTAAAATCCTAAATTGCTGTCTTACTTAGCAATTTATTTTTTTGTTGATTTTTTCTCAAGTTCTTTACCAAGTTTAATGATGTAATCCTTCAACTGATCCTTCACTTCTGGGTGAGTCAAACCATATTGAATTGATGTTTCGAGGTAGCCAAATTTGTTACCAACATCATGACGTTGACCCTTGAATTCATGAGCAAAAACTCTTTGAGTATTGTTCATTGTATCAATGGCGTCAGTCAATTGGATTTCACCACCAGCACCTGGACGTTGTCTTTCAAGGATACCAAAAATTTCTGGCGTTAAGACGTAACGACCGATGATTGCAAGGTCACTAGGAGCTTGGTCTACAGAAGGCTTTTCAACGAATGATTTAACATTGAAGAGTCCTGGAGTTGTTTCTGATTCTGGTTCAATCACACCATATTTGGAAACTTCCTCATGAGGAACCTTCATAACAGCGATGGTTGACGCATGGGTGTGGTCGTAACGTTCAATTAATTGTTTAGTTAAAGGAACCTTGTCGTTCATTAAATCATCGCCAAGCAAAATGGCAAATGGTTCATTCCCAACGAATGATTTAGCTTGGTAGATTGCATCCCCTAAGCCATTTGGATGAGATTGGCGAGTGTAGTATAAGTTTACGCCTAAATTAGTGATGTCTTGGGTGAGCTTTAATAAGCCATCCTTACCACTTTTTGCTAATGCTTGCTCGAGCTCTGGAGCAGAATCAAAATGATTCTCGATTGAGCCCTTTGTCTTACCAGTAACAATTAAGATGTCTTCGATACCAGAAGCGATTGCTTCTTCCACAATAAATTGAATTGTTGGTTTATCAACGACAGGCATCATTTCTTTAGCAATAGCTTTGGTAGCTGGTAAAAATCTTGTTCCAAGTCCTGCTGCAGGAATAACCGCTTTTCTTACTTTCATCAATTGCACATGCTTTCTATGTTTGTATTAAAACCATAATAACAAATAAAGGCACATTCTTCTAGGTCTATCAGCTATTTATCATTCCGCAGTTTGAGCATTCGTTGATGCCGATGCTTGCGGTAGATTTTTTTGCCGGGTTGATGAGTGCTTGGACCACGACTGGTCTTAGACTCAACGAAGTGCATCATACGACCAGAACTGTAGTCAAACGAATCCGACTGAAACTGACTGAGTGACGCATTGACCACGACGCCAAAGAGCAACAGCATCGAGCCTAGATTCAACCACAACATGAAGATAATGAAGG
>CAMJXI010000060.1 GCA_946409675.1 uncultured Lactobacillus sp.
GATTTCCATTGGTGACTGGAGTTCAGACGTGTGCTCTTCCGATCTCTGTCTGGTTCAGTGAACTTGCACCAGCTGTGAAAAATTGGCTCAGCCAAGTTGATTTGGCGGGTGTCACGATTCGTCCTTTTGTCACCAGTGAAGGAAGTGGCCTGGGCTGTACGGGCTATAACTTACAGAAATTAGCACCTCATGCCAAGGTTGAGCGAGGACTGGCAATCAGAGGCACGCGGGCGGAAAAATCCCAACAAGCACTGGATAATTGGTTACTTGGTTTAAAAGTAGCAGAAAAATAAAGGAGTACACAAAATGAAATTATTAATTTTAGCAGCAAACGGGCAAATTGCTCAACTCGTTGAAAATGAGATCCTCAGTAACGAAAAATTCGCGGACGTTCAACTGACACTTGGATTACGTAACAGCCAACGTTTAACAAAATTTGCGGACAATGGCCGCGTGCGTTTACTCGATGTGGATCTCGAAGACGAGAACTCAGTTAATAATGCAATGATTGGCCAGGAGCTTGTTTTCGTCGCCGTTGTTGACCATGACGCTGACAACAAAATGACCAAGAACGTCATTCAAGCAATGAAGAACAACAATGTTGACCGGATTATCTCGACCAATATTCTTGGTATTTACAATGAGGTTCCCGGAGAGTTTGGTCGTTGGAACCATGAGATGGTTCTAAATGGCTTACAAGCGGCCATCGATTCAGATAAGCTACTCAGCCAATCTGGTCTAACTTACACGAACTTGCGGCTGCCATGGTTAAACGACCGCAACGAAGTTAGATATTCCATTACTACTAAGGACGAACCCTATTATGGCGTTTCTGGCTCACGTAAGAGTGTGGCAGATCTTGTCTTGAAGATTGTCGCCGACCAAAGTTATGGCGCAAACGATAGTCTGGGACTTGCTGATCCTGCTACCCAAGGCGAAGATCGCCCAGTTTATTAAAATATTTAAGACATAGAAAAATCAAAGGAGTAAATAAAATGACAAAAAACGAAAATCTTAAAGACGGCGTAATTTTTCCGGTCGGACCTGAAAATGTGAATTACGCGCAATATTTCACCGGTATGAGTTACTTACAAAACTTGGTGAGCGATCCGGCAATTAATGTCTGTATCGGCGTGGTGACTTTTGAACCAGGAACCCGTAATAACTGGCACATTCATCATGATGGCTACCAACTTTTGCTCGTTACCGGTGGCGAAGGCTGGTATCAGGAAGAGGGCAAACCTGCCCAACACTTGGTAGCCGGCGATGTAGTCGTTACGCACGATGGCGTGAAGCATTGGCATAGCGAGACCAAGGATAGTTGGTTTAGTCATATCGGCGTTACGGCGGGTACCCCAGAGTGGTTAGAACCCGTTACAGACGACATCTACGACAAGTTAGGAGAATAATCATGGCGCAAAAACAAACAGCAGGCAGAGACCAATTAGGCGAGTTTGCACCACAATTTGCCGCACTAAATGATGACGTTTTGTTTGGCGAAGTCTGGGCAAAAGAAGACGAGCTATCGTTACACGACCGCAGTCTCATCACCGTTTCAAGCTTAATGAGTCAGGGACTCTTTCCCCAACTAGAAGCTCACATGAAAATTGCCAAAGCAAACGGCGTTACGAAGGGCGAGATGATCGCTTTGATTACACATCTTTCCTTTTACGCAGGCTGGCCCAAGGCCTGGTCGGCTTTTGGCTTAGCAAAAGAAATTTATAAAGAAAATTAGGAGAATAAATATGTCAGTTCAAGATAAAGTAGTAGTTATTACAGGCGCAAGCTCAGGTATCGGTGCAGAAACGGCTAAGTTACTTGCGACAAATGGCGCAAAGGTCGTTCTTGGGGCACCCCGTGAAGCGCGTTTGCAAGAACTAGTAGCTGAAATTAAAAACGCTGGTGGGGAAGCGACCTATGCTGTCACCGACGTGCGCGATGTGGCCGAAGTCCAAGCGTTAGTTGACCTCGCAGTTTCCGAATTTGGCGGACTCGATGTCATCTTCAATAATGCTGGCATCATGCCTAACTCCCCAATCAGTGAGTTGAAAACTGATGACTGGAACAACATGATCGACATTAACTTGAAGGGTGTTTTGAATGGCGTAGCAGCCGTTATGCCAATTTTTACCAAACAAAAATCCGGTCAAATTATCACGACCTCTTCAGTTGCTGGGATTAAGAGTTTCCCAGGTGCCGGCGTGTATGGCGCAACGAAGTTTGCTGTTCGCAACTTGATGGAAGTTATTCGAATGGAAAGTGCGCAAGAAGGCACGAATATCAGAACAGTTAGCCTTTATCCAGCAGCCATCAATACCGAATTATTGACCTCAGTTACTGATGCCAATTCGCTTGTTGGCTTGACTGATCTATACAACCAAGTTGGCATCACACCAGACGCGATTGCCAGAGTGGTTAACTTTGCGATTGATCAACCAGAATCTGTCAACGTGAATGAATTTACGATTTATCCAACTAAACAGGCTTAGCAATAATTTTTGGGTAAAAATGTTTCTTCATCTTAAAATAATTCTTTTTAAAAGATAATTTTCGTGTTACATTACAAGTGTTATATCGATTAACACTTGGAGGAAACAAAAATGAAGAAACAGACGAGAATGCAAAAATTTGCTCTGTTTGTTGGAGCTTTAGCCTTAACGCTGACCTTATCAGCTTGTGGCTCAAAAACCACGACCGAAAAGACTGGGGCAACTTTGCCTACCGCAACCAGTTTGGTCAAGGACGCAACAACCGCAATGAAGAACCAAAAAGATGTGCACATGAAGATGGCTACTACGATGGAGCAAGGCGACAACCAAATGGTCGTTTCCTATGAGGGCAATTTTTCTTTACAACCTCTTGCGATGCTTGGTGATTACACCATGGTTAATAACGGCAAGGGCTCTAAGCTCAAGATGTATCTGAATGAGGCCAAGTTTTACGTGAACACTGGCTCTAAATGGCAAGACGCGACAAGTTCCGTCAAAACTTTTGGCCTGAGCGTGGCCGCCTTTAAGAAGCAGATGGAGGGCGATACCCTGAATCAGCTCTCTAAATCAGTCATGAAAAAAGGGATTGTTAAGACCGGGACTTCCGAATACACGGTCACAATTGCGCTGACCGCTGACGAGGCACAGGCCTTGATGAAACAATCGAGCGAATCCCTCAGCAGTTCGACTACTGCAGACATCTTGAAGGACGCCGAAGTCAAAAATATGCAATTCGTTTACGTGATTAGCAAAAAAACTAAGCTACCCGTTGAGTTGAATATTTCAATGAAGATGATCTACTCTGGTAAAACCTTTGATGAGTCCGTTACTTCGAGTTACAGTGCCTGGGGCAGTAGTCCTGTTACTGCACCAACAATTTAATTTTAAAACTGAGATTAGTCCTCCAATGAGTGGCTGGTCTTTTTATTTTGTCAAGGTTTTGGTCACACATTTTGCATGCTATACTGGGGCTAATTGAAAAGATATTTTATGAATTTTGACATAATCTTGGAGGATTTATCTTGCACATTTTGATTGTAGAAGACGAACCAGAACTGGCCAATAGCACAGCGACTTTCCTTGCTCCTCATGAAGTGACGATTGCAAAGACTTTGGCGGAGGCTACTCAACAGGTCGAGCAGACTAATTTTGACGCGCTCATTCTTGATCTGACTCTACCCGATGGAAATGGCTTGGAGTGGTTAGAAAAATGGCACGCCTATTTGACTGCTAAGGTCTTGGTCCTGACGGCAAACGACGCCGAAATAACTATGCTCAAAGGCTTAGCTCTGGCTGATGACTATGTGGTTAAACCAGTAAGTTTGAAGGTCTTAGCTGCACGTTTAAATAAATTGGTTCCAAGCAAACTGGTCGCATTAGGACGCTTTAAGCTCGATTTAGCTGCTAAGGAAATATCGTTGAACGACGCTGTCGTGCCTCTCTCACCAACGGAGTGGCGTTTGACCGCGTATTTTGCCCAGCATCAAAATGAGCTTTTGACCCGGGAACAATTATTAGCCGTAATCTGGGATGCAAAGGGGAGTTACGTCAACGACAACACACTAACCGTGACGATTAAACGGCTGCGTGAGAAGTTGGAACAAGATTTTGACCACCCAACTTTAATTCGGACAATCAGAGGAATGGGGTACTTTATCGATGCGAAGGCAGCTTGATGCACCAGAAGCAAAACCAATTATTCAACTAGGTATCTCGTTAATTGCTGTGATGAGTGTCGTGCATGTCATTTTAGCGACCCAATTTCCCCAAAAAATACTTTTGCTTGGTCTAACCTGGTTACTGACGACAGCGCTAATTATTTATTTTTGCAGTTCGTGGCTTAAAAAAATCACCAAGCCTATTAAGATTGTGACCGACCAGTTGCGGGCAGCTCGAATGGGTGAGGTTAAATATGAAATGGTCTTGAACAATGAAGGCTGGTTCTCGGGGCTTTACAACGAGATTTTTCACTATGTCCGTCAAACGACGAGTATGCGAGCAGAAATTGAACGTGACCGCGAGCAACTAAGCCAGGCCATCACGGATATTGCGCACCAACTAAGAACACCGATTGCGGTAACCGAAAATCTGCTTGAGTTGGTCGATGAAACTAATTTACCTAAAAACAAGACGATTCTGTTGGAACAAAACGAACGGCTGGCGGACCTGGTGGCTCAGTTGATTTTGCTGGCGCGGGTAGACACTCATACGCTTGGTAAAGCTAAGCAACCAATCAAATTGAGTAACCTTTTGCAGAAGAGCTTGAATTACCTCTTGCCGACGATTGCCGATGGCAAAATCAGCCTCGATTACCAGGTGGATTCTGAAATTGACATCTCCGTTAACCTGGCGTTGATGCAAGAAGCACTGGTTAATGTACTCAAGAATGCGTTTGAACATGCCGACCAAGATACGACGGTGGAAATTATTGCCCGGGAAACACCGATTGCGGTAATCCTTGAGGTAAATAATAGTGGACCAACAATTGCGGAAGAAGATTTTCCGCATTTATTTGAGCGCTTTTATCGGGGTGAAAATAGTGCCAAAAATAATCTCGGGGTAGGACTCGCGATTACAAAGGGAATTATGCAAGCTAGTGATGGCCGGATTATGCTCAAAAACCTGCCTGACGGGGTCCAATATCAACTAGAATGGTTCAAATAATTTTTGTCAGGCTTTGTCACTTAGTTGTCACTTTGGTTCTCTAAACTGAAATTAACAAGTGAAGAAGTCACAAAATTGGAGGATTATTATGGCAATTCTAACTGCAAGGAATTTGACGAAGTCATATCCTGGGGAAGAAAGACCGGCATTAGATCACGCATCTTTAGAAATTGAACCAGGGGAATTTTTAGCAATCGTGGGTCCGAGTGGCTCGGGAAAATCAACGTTACTCCACTTATTGGGTGGTGTTGACCGGCCAACTAGTGGGAGTGTACAACTCTATGACACGGATATTTACGAACTTGATGAAACGCATTTGGCAATTTTTCGCCGTCGCCAAGTTGGTTTGATTTATCAATTTTACAACTTGATGCCGAACTTAACGGTCACGGAAAATATTACGTTACCAGCAGAACTAGACGGTAAAAAGATTCCGCAAGATGATTTGGAACGGATGTTGAACGATTTGGGCTTGATGCGCAAAAAAGATGCGTTGCCGAGTCAATTATCAGGTGGCCAACAACAACGTGTCGCTATTGGACGCGCCTTGATTAACCAGCCGGCAATTGTTTTGGCCGACGAACCAACCGGTAACCTGGATCAAAGAAACTCCCAGGAAATCATGGATTTGTTGCATAAGGCCAATATTACGGCAGGCCAGACGGTCGTGGTAATCACGCATGACCAAAACATCGCACAACAAGCTGACCGGGTGATTACAATCGAAGATGGTCGTTTAGTAGAGGGGCGGTGAGTGGAATGGGTATTATTTCACGACTCTCGCTGAAAATGTGGCGGACAGATAGAACACGCACCTTGCTGACAATTTTGGCCATGACAATTGCGGCCACTCTTGCTGTTGCAACTATGGTGGGCTTACGGTCATCTCAAGTGAGTCTTTATAATTTTACTGCGCAACAAGCTAATGGATATACAGTTAAATTTCCGGAAGTTAATGCGCAAAATGCCAAGAAGATTGAGCAAAGTTCGCTATTTACTAAAACGGCCAGCTATCATAACGTTGGAAACGTGGCTCTTGGTGATACTGAGCAAACCTTAGATCTACTTGAAATGACCCCAAAGTCAATGAATGAAGTAGTGAAACCAAACTTAATCAGAGGACGACTTCCTCAAAAAGAAGGAGAAGTAGTTCTCGTAGATGTATTTTCTAACCAAATTAAAGGTTCGAAAATAAAGCTGACTAAGGACAATAAGGTCAGAGACATAAAGATTGTCGGCTGGCTTAATTCGTATGCAAGATCACCAATTGATATGTTGGCAATGATCACCTATACCCCCGAAATTAAAGGAAACAAGAGCGTTATGGGAGTTCCTGCAAGTTTTCTGGGACTCGACAACAAGGTAAAAACCTTAGCACGGGATGTTGGTGCCAATCGAAATGAAATTTACTACAATGATGCGTTGAATTATATGGGTGTTTCCCAATCTAAAGTGGC
>CAMJXI010000061.1 GCA_946409675.1 uncultured Lactobacillus sp.
AAGCCATCCTTCAAAGAAACAATGGCTTTTGTATTAACGAATTTCATTACGGGTGGAAGCACTTTGTTATTCACAAACTGGCCAAATGCACCCGGTTTTTTTTCTGTATTATCCATTACAATTCATCTCCATTTTTTTCTAAAACTGATTTAAACCAATAATAAGACTTTTTTGGTACGCGTTTTAAATCTTTTAGGTCAGAATTTGTTCGGTTGACAAACACCATTCCATAGCGTTTTTCCATATCGCCGTGAGAACTTGGAATATCAATCAAGCCCCAACCCAGATAACCTAAGCAATCAACGCCATCATCAAAAATTGCATCTTTCATAGCTTTGATGTGGTCGCGATGATATTCAATTCTAGCTTGATCATCAATCTGAGTCTTGCCATCCCATTCTTCCCGCAATCCGATACCATTTTCGATTGGGAATAGTGGAACGTGGTATCTTGACCAAAGTGTATCGAGAGCGTTTCTAAATCCAACTGGATCGATGACCCAACCCCATTCACTGGCTTGTAAATGAGGGTTTTGCACATCCGCTTGGTTTTGCCACCTATTAGGGGCTTCGCCTTCTGGAATTAAGCTTGAGTCAACTACACTAGTTCGATAGTAACTAAATGATAGAAAGTCAGATTTTGTGTGACTAATAATTTCAAAATCACCATCTCTAAAATCACTGTCAATCTCGTGATCCTTGATGTAAGTCAGGACTTCATCTGAATAACGGCCGTAGACGTAAACATCGTCCACATTATTATTCATGAATTCGTCGATCTTTCTTGCGGCATAGATATCTTCTGGTTTGCTTGATGCAGGATAGACTGGCGTGTAGGCCAGCATCCCTCCAAGTTTGACATCAGAGAATTGCTCATGCACAAAACTATCAAGTCTGGCATGTGCTAAAACCGTGTGGTGAAAAATCGTGTACAAGTCGTTTAAGCTTTGGTCGCCGTGATCATAACCACTGATGTGGAAAACCTCATCACTGAAATACAGGTTATGTTCATTAAAGACGATCCAATACTTAACGCGATCTGAGAAATGCTCAATCATTTTTTGTCCATACTCGACAAAAGCATCAACAACATGGCGAGACATGAAACCATTGTATTGTTTAGCTAAAGCAAGTGGCATATCAAAGTGATACAGGCAAATCATTGGTTCAATATTACGAGCCAACATGGCGTCAACGATGCGATCATAATAAGCTATTCCCGCTTCATTAAATTCTCCATCGCCGTCAGGATTAACTCGCGACCATGAAATTTGAATTCGATACATATTCATATTCATGTCTTGCATCAAGTCTAAATCTTCGTCATAACGATGATACTCATCTATCGCATCATGCCAATCGGAAGCATCTTTACTTGGTGGTCGTACGTCGTAGACGGACAACCCTTTTCCATCTACATTCCATGCCCCTTCAGTTTGCATACTGGACACGGAATTACCCCAAAAAAAGCTTTTTGGGAGCTTTCTTTCGTTCGTCATTCATCCTCCTCCTCAACCGTTGTAAGCGGTATCTTTTTCATTACACTTATAAGTATATACATTTGATTTGAAAAAACAATACCTTTCGGAAACTTTTCTCAAAAATTGGTCTATTATAGTCTTTTTTGACAAAATTTTAATTGGTATATGCCTCTTTTGCGGTTGATGAGTACCTGCGTATACAATTTTTAAACGCCGGTATAAAGGGGTTTAGACCGTTTTAGGTGATTTAAATCAATAAAAAAACGTGTGCTTATCTTAAAAGCGCACGTTTTGGAGGTTCCGATTAGACTTTAATTATCCTAAGGTTAGGTTTGGCCTGAAAAGACTACATCATACCGAGATAAGTGTGCTGTACAGCCTCATTATTAAGGAGTTCTTCGCCTGTTCCCTCGAGCTTAATTTTGCCGTTTGCGAGTACGTATCCACGATCAGCAATTTTCAATGCCGTTTTGGCATTTTGCTCGATTAAAAGAATAGTTGTCCCCTGCTCATTTAACTTTTGAATAATGGCAAAAGTCTTTTCGATGAAGATAGGCGAAAGGCCCATGGATGGTTCATCTAATAGTAAGAGCTTGGGTTGACTCATTAAGGCACGACCCATGGCGAGCATTTGTTGCTCCCCACCGGAAAGTGTCGCAGCATCTTGGCCTTGGCGTTCAGCTAGAATAGGAAACTCCTCGAAAATGTAATCAAGTTGGGCTTGTTTGTCCTTCTTGCTTTCTAGAAAGCCACCCATTTGGAGATTTTCCCGGACGGTTAGCCCGGCGAAAATTCGGCGTCCTTCAGGGACTTGAGCGATTTTGGCTTGCACGATTTTACTGGGACTTAATTTGGTTAAGTCGGTGTCCAAAAAAGTAATTTGGCCACTTGCAGCCTTCTTCACACCAGAAAGGGTCTTTAGAATAGTACTTTTACCGGCACCGTTAGCGCCAATCAGGGTCACAATCTCACCTTGGTTAACGTTAAAGCTTACTTGCTTAACGGCTTCGATTGCACCATAGTTAACGGTTAAATTATCGACTTTTAACATGATGTTCTCCTCCTAAGTAAGCTTCGATAACAGCATCGTCAGCTTGAATATCAGCAGCACTACCTTCGGCAATTAATTTACCGTGGTTTAGCACGTAGATTTTTTCGGCTAGGTTCATGACCAAACTCATATCGTGCTCGATTAAGACGACGGTGAGGCCAAATTCGGTTTGTAGTCTTTTGATTAGTTTACTCAATTCGTTAGTTTCTTCGGGGTTCATCCCAGCAGCCGGTTCATCCAAGAAAATGACTTTGGGCTCGGTCGCAACGGCACGGGCAATTTCGACCCGCCGTTGCATCCCGTATGCCAGGTTAGTTGCTTGCACATCCTTAACATCGTAAAGATCAAACTTCTTCAAGAAATCGTTGGTCCAATCTTCGACACGCTCTTCTTCCTTCATGAACTTAGGAGTGCGCAGAATAGTATCGAGGAATGATTCACGGTAGTTCTTGGTCAAAGCAATCTTGATGTTTTCGCTGACGGTCATCTGGTCGAACAAACGAATATTTTGGAAGGTCCGGACAATTCCCATTTTAGCAATCTTACCAGGACCGGTCTTCGTAATATCAATTTCGGTACCGTTGGGATTGAAGAGTACCTTACCAGTAGTTGCGGGAGCGACCCCAGTTAGTGCGTTAAAGAAGGTTGTTTTCCCGGCACCGTTTGGGCCGATGAGGGCGGCAATCTGGCCTTTTTCGATGGAGATATTTACTTTTTCAACGGCGGTTAACCCACCAAAAACCTTGGAAACATCTTGGGCAATTAAAATTTTGGTCATGATTGTTCCCCTTTTGGATTAATTTTGTTGGAGCGGGAACTAATTTTATCCCAGATTTTGGTGAAAGATAATTCGTAATGACCCAACAGACCACTTGGTTTGAACATCATGATCAAAATCAAGATGACCGCATAGATTAACATCCGTAATGCCCCCAAGCTTTGTAAAGCAGTGTCTAAGACACCCAAGATTACAGCGGCAACAACGGTCCCGGTATAACTACCGACCCCACCCATTACGACGATGATCAAGAGAGAAACGGAGCTCATAATGCCAAAGTCACCAGGGGTGATGGTTTGGATATAAACGGCGTGCAAGGAACCAGCTACACTAGCGGTTGCGGTGCCTAAGACGAAGGCGGCAAGTTTCCACTTCAAGGGTGTAATCCCAACGGATTCAGCGGCGATTTCGTCGTCACGGATGGCTTGTAAGGCGCGTCCGGCTCTAGAACGACTGAAGTTGACGATGATAATCGTAGTTACACAAACAAGAATATAAACGGTTGGCCAAGAAGCCAGGTTAGGAATGTTAAACATTCCGGCAGCCCCGTTAGTAATCTTCAAGTTGTTGATGATGACGCGGATGATTTCGGCAGCCCCCATAGTTGCGATGGCAAGATAATCACCACGTAAACGCAAAGTTGGAATACCAATGATTAAGGCGAACAGGACTGCAATGGCAATCCCTGCAAAAATGGACACGTAGAAACCAATTGTAGTAGGTAATTTTGCGACGATGATGGCTGTGGTGTAAGCCCCAATCGCCATGAAACCGGCGTGACCAAGGGAGAATTGGCCGGCGTATCCGATAATCAGGTTTAAGCCAACGGCTAAGATAATGTTGATTCCGATAGTAACAATCATGTTTTCGATAAAGGAATCGATGACGCCAGCACCAACTAAGAAGTTAATGAGGTAAAAGCCGGCAATCATTAGGACTAACCAAACGCCTCGTATTTTTAAATTTTTCATGCAATCACACCTTTTCCTTTGCGCTTTTGCCTAAGAGACCAGTTGGCAAGACAATTAAAATCAAGATTAAGACGATATAAACGGCAGCATCTTTGTAAGCAGATAAGCCAACGGCCTGGATCAAAGTCTCCAAGGTTCCGATGACGAATCCTCCGATAGCAGCCCCAGGAATTGAGCCGATCCCACCGACAACAGCGGCAACAAAGGCTTTGATTCCGGGTACCATTCCCATCATTGGGTCAATTGAGTTGTAGTACAAGCCAATCAAGACACCAGCAGCTCCGGCTAAGGCAGAACCTAAACCAAAGGTGAAACTGATGACGTGGTTAGAGTTGATGCCCATTAATTCGGCGGCATCTGGGTCGATGGCCACGGCACGCATGGCGATTCCCATCTTGGTTTTCTTAACGATGATTTGTAAGACAATCATCAAGAAAATAGAGGTACAAAGGATTAAGACTTGGATATTTGAAATTTCGATTCCCATAAAGGTTAAAGTTTTGTGCGTAATTATTTGCGGAAAGTCGCGGGTATTTGCACCAAATAACAAACTCATGCCGTTTTCCAAAAAGTAACTGACCCCAATTGCGGTGATTAATGCGGTAATCCGCGGTGCTTTTCTTAAAGGACGGTAAGCTAAGAACTCGATCACCATCCCGAGAATTGCCGTAACTACCATGGCACTAACTAACGCCACAAAGAAATCTACATGGTAGGTATTGATGATGTAGTAACCCCAGAAGGCCCCAATCATATAAATATCCCCATGGGCAAAGTTTATTAATTTGATAATTCCGTAGACCATCGTGTAGCCTAAGGCCAGCAAGGCATAGATACTACCAAGTGAAAGCCCGTTGACTAACTGCTGTAAAAATACGTCCATCTAACTTCTCCCTTTAATACTGTTTTTTAAACTATTTAACTACTGTTGCTTTAGCAACTTTACCTTTTTGTAATTCTTCGATGATGATTGGTTTTTCTGGATCATGGTTCTTGTTAACCGTGATATCACCGGCAGCAGCTGGCATATCTTTGATCTTAGCTAATTCTTTAGCAATCTTAACTGAGTTAGTTGATTTGCCGTTTTCGATAGCTTGTTTGATCATCAAAACAGAGTCATAAGCTAAAGCTGAGAAAGTTGGTGCTGTTTGGTCGTATTTCTTTTCATAATTAGTGATAAATTTTTTAGCAACATCATTACTGTTAGCACTCATAGTTGAAAATGGTGTGGTGTAGAAAACGTTTGAAGCATTTTCGTCGCCAGCAATTTCAGCTAACTTAGGATCAGCCATACCATCACTACCGATGATTGGAACATCAATACCAGATTGACGAGCTTGTTTGATGATTAAACCAACTTCAGAATAGTAACCTGGAGCGTAGATTGCATCGATGTCTTGTGACTTGATAGAAGTAACTAAGGCATTGAAATCTTTATCGCCTTCAGCAAAGTATTGGGTCGAAACGACTTTAGCATCGACTTCGCCCTTGAAGGCTTTTGCTAAACCAGTACCGTAGTCACTTGAATTATCAGCGATGATAGCTACTTTTTTGATGCTCTTTTGGTCGTTGACGTAGTGAGCAGCCGTTTTACCTTGGAAGTTGTTTTCAAAACAAGCACGGAAAACGTAAGGTTGAACTGTGCCGTCTTTTTGAAGAGTAAAGTTAGGATCAGTGGCACTCGGGCTAACTGCAGCAACCTTAGCTTTGGTAATTGCAGGAATAGCGGCAGTACCGGCACTAGTAGTAGCAGTACCAACGATAGCGGAAACTTTTTCCTTAGTAGCTAATTGAGCGGCAACGGAAGCTGCTCCACTAGTTGTTGACTTGTTGTCTAAGATGACAGGTTCTATCTTCATCTTCTTATCACCGACTTTGATACCGCCAGCAGCATTGATTTCGTTAACGGCTAATTCGAAGCCTTTCTTCATTTGGTTACCATAACCAGCAGCAGCTCCAGATAATTCCATGTTCATCCCGATTTTGACGGTTGAACCAGTTGCTTCGTTCCCCGATTTAGTGGCGTTTGAGTTAGTAGCACAACCGACCATCATTAAAGCAGCTCCGGCAACAGCCATCATTTTAGTAATTTGTTTAAAGCCGACTTTTCGTTTATTACTCATATTGGTTTTCATCTTATCTTTCATCATTATTCCCATCCTCAAATAGTTTTAAAAAATAGTTTTCGTTGGCATTTTTAATCTTCAAGAATAGTGCGCTGCTATTATGAAAATAAAAAAGGCCACATCCTGTAAATCAGAATGAGGCCGTCAAAATCTTTGAGATCGGAAGAGCACACGTCTGAACTCCAGTCACCAATGGAAATC
>CAMJXI010000062.1 GCA_946409675.1 uncultured Lactobacillus sp.
GACCACCGAGATCTACACTCTTTCCCTACACGACGCTCTTCCGATCTCCAACATGTAGCCAAACTCGCCGCCAAGCAAATGACTGCCGTGGTATATTTTACCGTTGATAATAATGGCACCACCAACACCTGATCCTAAGACAAAAAAGACGACGTTCTCTTTACCTTCGGCAGCACCAGTCGCAGCTTCAGCAAGCGCGGCACAATTAGCGTCGTTTTCGATGGCCACTGGGAGCTCAAAGAGTTCCTCCAGTTTTTTGACAATCTCGAAGTTATGGATGTATGGAATTGCACTTGCGCCACCGATAATCCCGGTCTTTGCGTCAACCGTGCCAGGACTACTAATCCCCACCCCGGTAATTTGGTATTCTTCTTTATATTTGTTTATTTGGTTAGTTAAAATCTCATAAAAGTCTGCGAGATTAGCTGGTGTTTTTGAACTAGTCAAACCAACTAGTCCCTCTTCACCCTGACAAGCAAACTTGATGCTTGTGCCACCAATATCAATCAATCCAATCATAATTCCCCTGATTTCTATTTTGTTTAAAATTCGGTTGCCTAAAACCAAATTTCAGAGTAAGTTTTAGACTAATGCCTATTAAAATAATAAAGAGTCCGCTTACATTTGTAAAGACTTTTACTATGAATGTATATACTTTTGTCTTTTTTTAAGCTAAAATGTGTTCATAAATGATATCTAAAATATAAATAAAGAGGAAGATAAACCTAATGACAAACAAGCGATTTGGTAGTGTTGAAGCTGGAGGTACGAAATTTATTCTGGCAGTTGCCGACGAAAACTTCGATATTATCACTGAAAGTAGAGTTAAAACGACCAGCCCCACCGAAACATTAGCAGAATGTGTGAAATTCTTTGAGGACAACCCCGTGGATGCTCTAGGAATTGGTTCTTTTGGCCCAATTGATATTATTAAAAGTTCACCAACCTACGGCAGTATCTTAGCTACTCCAAAACCTGGTTGGGAAGGCGTCAACATGTTGCATACCTTTGCTGATGCGTTGCATGTTCCAATCTATTTCACAACCGACGTAAATTCTAGTGCTTATGGCGAATTTATCGCCGGTAATGGCCAGGGTTCTTCATCACTCGTCTATATCACAGTCGGCACAGGGATTGGTGCTGGTGCCATTCAAGACGGTCAGTTTATTGGTGGTGCGTCTCATCTTGAAATGGGTCACTTACCTGCTTTCAAGCGTGCTGACGACGATTATACCGGCTTTTGTCCCTTCCACCATGATCACTGTTACGAAGGCCTTGCCGCCGGCCCCACAATTGAGGGACGCACTGGCAAAAAAGGAGAAACTATTCCCCGGACTGACCCTGTCTTTGATTTAATCAGCTACTATGTTGGTCAACTTTGCTTCAGTACTCTGGTTAGTCTTTCACCACAAAAGATTATCATCGGTGGTTCTGTCATAACTGAAACAGAACTGCCAGCTGTCCGCAAATATACTTCCCAATTTAACAACGGATATGTTGCAGAACCCGATTGGGATAAGTTCATTGTAGCAACTGGTGTCGAAAACAACGGATCAGCTACGGTTGGTAACTTTGCGCTTGCTAAACAAGTTTTAGAAGAAAGTAACAAGTAATTTAAGTAACAAGTAATTATAAGAAAAACCTATATTGATAGCATAAAAGGCTAGGACGACGTCCTAGCCTTTTTGCTTGTTAACTTGTTTGTTTATTTTAACTAGTTTTCTGTTGGTGCTGAGATAATAGCTTGCATCTCACCTACTAAAGTAAAGTTTTCTACTTGAGCTGGAATGATGAAGTTAGTACCCTTCTTAACGTCATAAGATTCACCGTCAACGGCCAATTGACCGTTACCAGCAATAATTGAGACTAATTGATAAGGATGGGTACCCTTAGTCAATTTGAGTTCTCCATCAACGTCTAACTTGTAAACGTAGAAATATTTAGAAACTGGTGGTTGCAAGTAAGTAGTAATTTTTGACTTACCAATAACTTGTTCTTCAACGTTCAATTTTGGTTCTACATAAGGAACTGTAGTTGTATCGATTGATTGTTGGATATGCAAGTCACGCAACTTACCAGTAGTCTTGTCAACGCGATCGTAATCGTACAAACGATAAGTTGTATCACTTGATTGTTGACTTTCTAAGACCATAATCCCCTTGGTTAAAGCATGGATAGTACCACTTGGTACGTAGAAGAAATCACCCTTCTTAACTGGAACTTTACGAAGTAAATCGTCCCAATCTCCAGCTTTAATCATTTCTGCAAGTTCTTCTTTGGTTTTGGCATGGTGACCGTAAATCAAATATGAACCTGGATCTGCATCCAAGACGTACCAGCATTCTGTTTTGCCTAGATCATTTTCATGAATTCGGGCATATTCATCGTCTGGATGAACTTGAACTGACAAACTGTCTTCAGCGTCCAAAATCTTGGTCAAAAGTGGAAAGACCTTGCTTGTTGGATTACCGAAATATTCTGGGTGGTCTACATAGGCTTTATCTAAGTATTCACCCTTCATAGGTCCGTTAGTAATTTTACTTGGACCGTTTTTGTGACCTGAGATAACCCAAGCTTCACCAATATCACCAGCAGGGATATCGTAATGGAAAATATCAGCTAACTTGCGTCCGCCCCAGATTTTTTCTCTAAAATATGGTTCTAAAAAGATTGGTTGCATTTTTTTCACCTCATCATTAAGTATAGCGAAATGATAAGTATAGTCAAAGTAAATTTAGGCAGAGCTAAAGATTCACTTGGGCAAAGCGTCGGACAGAAATTTTAAAACTGGTATAGGTCAATATTAAGTAAATAATTAGACCGACAACGAGCAAAATTGTTTGCCCCAGCCAATTACTATTTGTTACATTTTGTGCCCAGGTAGCTCCAGGAAAATGAGCAAGTACCTCAACTAGAATCTGCACGATTAAAACAGGGATTAAAGCCTTGATAAAGGCATTCCCTGCACGGTAAACCGTCTTGAAGAATTCACTAAGGAAAACGAGATTAAAGAGGCCAAAGATAATTAAGCCCACGCCGTAAAAGGCGATATTAGCTGCAATCCCCGCTTTATTTTCTGTGTGGAAGATTACTTGGTTAATGATGGCAAAAGGTACCGAGATGATTAGACTGGCTAATTGTGCGGTCACAGTTACTGCCACCTTGCCCTTCACGACGTCACTTTTTTTGATTGGCAACAAGGCCGAATAATAGAGGTCGTTGGTTTCTCGAGCGTACATGAAATTAACGTAAATACCAATGCAACAAAACGTGAAGACCATGGTGTATGGATATGACGGAACAAGAACCAAAGGCCCCATCAACGCGAAGATAAAGAGGTTTGGGTGAGCAGCCAGTCTTAATTCCTTATACAACAAATTAGATATCATAATGGTGTTCTCCTTCCACTCTGACCATGATTTCTTCCAGCGTCAGTGGCTTTTGATCTGTTGGTTCTTTAAGGTAGGCGAAACTGTCCATGAATGTTTCTTTATCCGCTGACTCAAGTAGTTCCCCATTCTTAATGTAAGAAATCGAATCCGCACACTTTTCGATGTCACTCGTAATATGTGTTGAAAAAAGAATGCTCCGCTTACCAGTTGCGACCAGTTCCTTGAAAAGGTTCAACAAATCATCTCTCGAAACTGGATCTAAGCCACTTGTCGGTTCATCAAATATGAAAAGCTTAGCATCATGTGACAATGCTAAGGCAATCATCAACTTCACCTTCATACCAGCTGAAAGCTCCTTAGGAGTCTTGGTTAAATCGATTTCAAACTCCTTTAAGAAGTGCTCAAAGGCAACTTGATCCCAGTTATCGTAAAAACGACTGGTGACTTTGGCTAAGGTACTAATCTTCTTTTGTTGGTAGAAATCAACGCCACCCAAAACCACGCCAATTTGCTTCTTAATTTCGAGTTCGTTTTCTTTGATATTTTGGCCGAAGAAATAGACGGTGCCGGAATCTGGGTTAACCAGGTTCAACATGGATTTCAGAATGGTACTCTTGCCGGCACCATTTTTACCAATCAGTCCCATGATCTGACCTTCTGGTAAAGAGAAATTAATATCTTGTAGTTTGAATTTGGGATACGTTTTTGCTAAATGTTCCACTTTTAATAAATCCATAGTCTGCTTTCCTATCCCTTAATTGTCCGATATTTTCTATATATCTAACGTGGTAAATTATTTTGCATCATTTTAGCCTGGTTGAGGAAACTTTGGTCACTGATGAGTGCAAGCCCGCGGGTACTAGGATTTGTATCACCCAACACCACCAGGACATCGCCAGGATTAATCTCCATGACGTCACGTGCCTTCTTTGGTAAGACAATCTGACCTCTTTCACCGACGGTTATCGTCCCAAAAATATGTTTGTCTTTAGGTCCAATTTGGACACCTTCTGTCTCAGGGTCAAAGTGAAGCAAATCTGATAACGAAACATCGAACAGTTCTGCCAACGCATCACAATTCATAATATCTGGCAGGGTTTCCCCATTCTCCCACTTGGCAATTGACTGACGACTGACGTTTAGTTGATCTGCGACAAATTCCTGTGACATCTTAAACTTGTTCCGGAGAAAACGTAAATTAGTTTCTAACTGATTTTTCTGATTATTCATATTTATCACCTCATTAAAATCATTTTATACCAGTAACAAAGGAAATAGTATCAAGACATACTGACAAAATTTGTTAGCTTTAGTTGCATATAGACGAACAAAAAAGCAACCTCGACTGAGATTGCTTTTTAGAGTTTCAACTAGACGACTTGTTCGAAATAATCGTCATACATTGTTAACCCAAATTCGTTCATCATTTCTTTTTGTTCGCCGCTCTGGCCATCTTGACTAAGAACCACGACAACAAGCGCACCTTTATCTTCACTTTCAATGATTACGGCATCGTTTTCTACGCCAAAATCACTATACTCACCAGTCTTGTTGTAGATGTTAACTACAGCTGGTAAGTCGGCTGGTAACTTGGTGTGATTATGATTTTTCTGCAAGATATCGAGCATCGCATGATCAGATGTTTTAGAAACCATCTTTTTATTGTAGATTTTTGTCAGTGCCACACCCATGTCTTTGGCAGTAGTGTAGTTGTCTTTGCCAGCCTTTTGGGCGGCCGTATCCATCATCTTTCTGCCAAGAGTGGTGTCGACGAATCCCAAGGCATGAATCTTATCGTTGACAGCAGTTAGTCCGCCAAGTTCCTCGATAATAATGTTGGCAGCTGTATTATCACTATCGACAATCATGTGTTCCAAAATCTCACTGTTCTTGATTTTTGAACCATTTGGCATTGTTTGAATGGTTCCCGTGCCGGCTACTTTTTCTGCAGCGGTTAAGGTATGTTCCCCATTCAAGTTGAAACTTCCCTTTTTAGCCTCGCTATAAGCAACGGCCAAAACGAAAAGTTTGATGCTACTTGCTGATCTCTGTTTCACGGTCCCATTCACTTCGGCAAACTTTTTCTCTTTGGTTGGAGCAACATAGAAAGCAGTTTTAGCAGTAATTGTATCAATTACCTCTTGACCGTCATCAGTAAATTCAGCTACATCAAATGGCAGCACAGACTCTTCTTCTTTTTTGGTTTCGGACTTAGATTTACTTGAAGACTTTTTCTCTTTAGCAGCATCCTTTTTGGCTTTAGCTTTGCTAGACTTCAATGCTGCAGCTTCCTTTTGATTAGCAGTTTGCGCATTGAGATAATACCAGCCACCACCGCCACCGGCTGCCAACAATAAAACTACTATCAAACCAATCCATAAACCTTTTTTACTCTTTTTGGGTTCTTGCTGCTGGATAGAACTACGTGTAACTTTTGGCGTACTTTCGGCCACTGGCTCAGCAGCTTTTGGTTCCAATGGAGCAACTGGTACTACAGGAGCTACCGGTTCTGGCTCTGATTCAACAGGAATCGTCGGTTCTGGTTCTTGTTTTGGTTCTGGTTGACTAACTTCTTTTTTGACTGGAAGCGGATTTGGAGTGGCTACTTGCTCCGGCCTTCGGGTACCACATTCCTCACAAAATACATTCTTAACAGAATTTTGATGGCCACAATTGGGACAAAACCAGGTCGGTTCCGTCTTTACTTTGGGCTCATTATCAGTCAATTCAGTTAGATTTTTTAAATTATAGCCACAGTTCGCACAGAAATCTGCATTTGCTTTATTCTTAAAACCACAGTTAGGACAAATCACAATCTCCACCTCATTTTTTTATCAATAATTATTGAATTGACCTTGGACTTGGCCTTGGAACATACTTCCAATAACCATGCTCCAAATGATGATCACGATGACCAAAATGACCATTGCAATCATGATGACATAAAAGTGATCCAAACCGTTGTTGTTAGGTGATTTGATAATAATTGCAAAGAAGCTTAAGAGGTATACTAAGAAGCCAACAAAGATGCAGAGCATCACCATGACTGGGTTGCCAATCATTCCAAAGAAGAAGGCAACAACATCAAGGAGCAATGCAAAACTGACAAAGTGGGCAAAAATGGTTAAGGTTTGAAGATAGCTATTTCTCTTATCTCAGATCGGAAGAGCGTCGTGTAGGGAAAGAGTGTAGATCTCGGTGGT
>CAMJXI010000063.1 GCA_946409675.1 uncultured Lactobacillus sp.
CCATCGCCAGACCAAGGACACTGGAATCAAAGCAGTCAAAGATAGCTGAAACATAATACATATCTTCAGCAAAGGACGTTAAAAGCCCAATGGCGGTGGTTAGGCAGGCCAAAATCATGATGGCAGCTAAGAGCACTTGGCCAGGGCGGCCTAAGTAATGAGCGACAATTTGGACTAAGGCGGTGCCGCCTTCGCTTGAAGGAGCAACCTTACCAAGGGACATGGTCCCCATGAGAATCAAGCCGATGTAGATGAGGCCGGTCACAGACATGGTAATGATGCCGGCTTTACTCGTAATACGGTCTACTTCCTTTTCCTTCTTGAAGCCAAGCTCGCGGACGGCGTTGATGATTGTACCCCCGAAGACAAGCCCGGCAATCATATCAAGGGTGTTATACCCTTCCAGGAAGCCTTTAAAATAGGTATTAGTGGCATAACTGGCATCGGCGACCTGTTTAGCAGGATCACCCATCGGCATCGTAAATGCGAGAATAAAGACGACAGCTAAGAGCACAAGGAACATGGGATTCATGATTTTGCCGACAGTATCAATAATAGTAGATTCTTGGTAGGCAAAATAAAAAGCGAGGGCAAAGAAAATCAGCGAGTAGATAAACAAACTCAGATGACTATTTTGAAAAGGCAATAAGGGTTCAATCCCAACAGCGAAAGAAACGGTTGCGACTCTAGGTGCTGCGTAGAGCGGACCAATAGTGAGTTGCACCATGACCATGAAGAGGACGGCAAATTTAGGGCCGAAGTTGCGGCCAATTCCGGCGACTCCGGAAGAATTCGTTTTACTGATGGCCAGAATTGCGAGCAATGGAAGAACCATTGAGGTAGACAAGAAGCCGATGGTCGCGGGCAACCAGTTGTGGCCAGCCATCTGTCCTAAATGAACTGGGAAAATTAGGTTACCGGCTCCGAAAAACAAACCGAACAAAAGAGACGCAATAATAAGGTATTCTTTGACGGTCATTTTGGGGCTTTGATCTAGATCAGACATGAAATTCTCCTAGTTCATTTATTTTGAAAAGATTCATTAATTCAGAGAATTATGTTAGATGATTAATGAAGGGTTGTCAATTGAGTGAAATTGGTCTGGTAGGAATTAATAGGCTAACTTGTTTAAGATAGTCCAATTGCTAATTTGATTATGTCATTCTTAGGATGTTTATAATACACTATTAATAGAAAGAATTTTGTAGGGAAACAAAAATTGTTTTAAACTATTTCCGGACAGATTATTTAAGTTTTTTAATAAAGTAGGGTAATCTACTTAAGAACAGTTTTGACGATTGATAGGAGATTAAACATGTTAACCAGCGGACAGATAATTAAACAAATCCGTGAAAAGCGTGGCTACTCAGCCTTTGATACATATGACGGAATTATCACGAAAACAAACTACTACCGGTTTGAGGCGGGCAAGAGCGACACCAGCTCGGAAAGCTTTCTCCAAATTCTAACACGGTTGGGGGTGGATTTGGCCGAATTTGGCTCAATCTATCGCCAGGAATATATTAAAGAAGCCGATGTAAACATGGTCTATGCCCATTACCCCCAGGCCAAAACCCAAAAGGACTATCGTACCTTGAACTATTTGGGGGACATCATGAACCGCGCCTTTGAACAAACCAAGAGTAAACTTTTTCAGCACAACGCGATGATCTTCAAAATCTGGGCGGACGGCTATGAACATGGTAAACTCACGACAACTAAGGCGGAGCTCCAGTTCCTTTTGGATTACGTGAAGAAGGCAGAAACTTGGTACAGGTACGACATTACACTCTACACGGATATTATGGATTACTTGGACTGGGACGATTTGGTGACAACCTTGCCCTACGTGGTTCAACGTTCGTTCTTCCCCCGCGTTTTGACCGACAACTTGGCGATTAGCCAACCTAATATCGTATTGCATGCGCTTGAAACAACAATTCGCAATAAGAATTACGAGCACTTCAAGTTACTGATTCCGGTCCTTGAGATGACAAAACCTTCTGAGGAAGAACTCGACGCCTACTTCGCGTTACAAGTTTTTGCCATTTTCGATAAACTGGTTGAAAGTAATAATTCAGAAGACCAAAAGAAATATAAAAAGCAGCTTGATCAGTTCCTAGCATCCCTCAACTTTATTGGAGCAACCAAGATTTACTACCGGCTGAAAGATGACTTGTACGACTTGTGGCCGTTAGCAACGCATAGCAATAAAATGTATGAATACTAAAATACTAAAACAAAGATAAGTGCTAAAAGACCCAACTGTTTCTCTTCATTAACTTAAGAAGAGAAAATAGTTGGGTCTTATTTTTTTAATTTTTAAATTAGCTTAAGTGTGGAGGACTTAGCTTAACAACATTGCATCGTTGTTCAGTTCTTTACCAGAACGTTCTTTGAAGAGTTGCATCAACTTAGGAACCGTCATACCCTCTTTCTCTTTTTCATTCAATTCGATGGCGATTTCACCATGGTCGAGCATGATCAAACGATTACCGTATTTGATGGCATCATCCATATTATGGGTGATCATTAGAGTAGTGATTTTTTGTTCTTGGACCAAGCGGTCAGTTAATTCCATCACCGTTGCACTAGTTTCTGGATCAAGAGCGGCAGTATGTTCATCTAAAAGCAACAAGCTAGGCGATTTGATAGTTGCCATCAAAAGCGTGATAGCTTGTCTTTGACCACCAGACAAAAGTCCGATTTCAGCACCAAGACGATCTTCCAAGCCAAGGTTTAATTGGGCTAGCTTTTCTTGGAATAATTTGCGGTCGCTCTTTTTAACGCCGTTAGTCCAGAAGTTGCGCCAAATTCCCCGGTGCAGTGCAAGTGAGAGGTTTTCTTCAACCGTTAAGAGCGGTGCAGTTCCAGAACGCGGATCTTGGAACACACGACTGATTAAACGAGATCTCTTGGAAACATTCTCGTACGTTACATCTTCACCGTTGATTTTGACATGGCCATAACTAACTGGCAGAGAGCCGGCAACACTGTTTAGGAGTGTTGACTTACCGGCACCGTTACCACCAATGATGACAACGAAATCACCATGTTCAAGGTCGAGGTTTATCTCTTTTAAGGCATGATTTTCGTTTGGAGTGCCTTTTTCAAAATATTGATTTAATTTCTTAACTTCTAAAACTGGCATTTATTTATCCTCCACTTGATCTTGGTTATTTAAGCGACGTTGCTTAATTTGTTTGAATGACTTGCTGATCAATGGAATAGCCAAGAAGACGGCTAACATTAATGAGTAGAACAACCTCAAGGCATTTGGATCAACGCCTCGATCAAGGACGAAGGCAATAATTAAACGGTAGATCATCGAGCCGATGACGATAGTGATCAAACGTTTGCCGAAGCTGAGGTTCTTCAAGATAATTTCGGCGATGATGATGGCAGCAAGCGCGATAACGATGGTCCCGATACCCATTGAAACATCAGCGTAACCGTTAAGTTGAGCCATCAAGCTCCCTGAAAGAGCAATTAAACCGTTGGAAAGCATGTAGACGATAATCTTCATGTTGTCGTTGTTGATTCCGTTAGCAGCACTCATATTTTGGTTGTTACCAACGGCACGAGCTGCGAGGCCCATCTCTGTGTTGAAGAAGAAAACTAAGATGATGATCACGATGGTCACCATGACCCCACCAATCACGATGGTGTTGGCAGTTGAGCTCCCAAAATCATGTAGGTTAAACAGGGTTTTGGCAGTGGCGAGTAAACTGATGTTGGCCTTCCCCATGACGAAGAGGTTAATTGAATACAACCCAGTCATGGTCAAGATACCTGTTAACAATGCGGGAATTTTCAGCTTTGTGTGTAAAATCCCAGACACGAGTCCAGCAGCTGCCCCACCTAAGAAGCCGTAAATAGTAGCTAGTATTGGTGAAACACCACTAACAATCGCTTGCATGGTGATGGCTGCCCCGAGAGGGAAACTTCCTTCAGCCGTCATGTCTGCAATGTCTAAAATTCTAAAGGTTAAATACACCCCGATGGCCATAATTGACCACAATAATCCTTGGTACACACTAGATATAATAATATCGATATCCATGAAAATCCTCCGCGTTGTTTTTGTTAATTCAATTCTCTATTTTATTACTTTTTGTTTTGATTCTTATTTAGTGGTCAACATGTCATCCGTAATGCCGAATAATTTCATCATGTCTTCGTTCTTAACAAGTTCCGTCTTAGCTGGTGCTTCAACAGGAGTATCAGCAACTTTTTGACCCTTTAAGATCTTAACTGCCATTTTAGCAGTTTGTTTGCCTAATTCCTTGTAGCTAATCCCGTGAGTAGCAACACCGGCTAATTTAATCATCGTTGCATCAGCAGTTACGACTGGCACTTTCACCTTAGTTGAAACCTTACCGATAGTTGGCATTGCTGCTGCAGCGTTGTTATCAGTTGGGATGTAGATTGCATCAACTTGATGAGCTAAAGCAGTAACGGCTTGTTCAACGTCGTTAGTTGTAGCGGCGGTCTTTTGAACAGCAGTTAAACCAAGTTTTTTGATTTCAGCCTTAGCAAGTTTGATTTGCACAACTGAGTTTGGTTCTGCGGCGTTGAAGAAAAGTCCAATCTTCTTTGCCTTAGGGAACATTTGGTGTAAGAAATCGATTTGGCCCTTAACATCAACCATGTCGGTAACGCCAGTTGCGTTTAAATCAGGTTTCTTAGTGTTAGTTAGCAGTCCAGCTGACTTAGGATCAGTGATGGCTGTGAAAACCATTGGGGTATCCTTGTCGATTTTTTGCAATGTTTGGGCTGCTGGGGTTGCGATTGCAAGGTTGATATCGTTCTTGTCTTTCTTCAAACGTTCGCTCATTGAGCGCAAGTTACTTTGATCTCCTTGGGCATTCAAGAAATCAATTTTAACTTTCTTACCTGAGTAACCGGCGTCAGCTAAGCCCTCTTCGAAACCTTCGCGTGCATCGTTCAATGCTGATTGATCTAATAATTGTAAGATACCAATCTTAACTGTATCCTTATCGGTTGAATCAGAACTCTTGCTACATGCGCTTAAACTTAGCATTACTCCGGCTGCTGCCACGCCTAACATTAACTTTCTAAATCGTTTCATTTTCTTTTCCTCCAAATAAACAAATACATTCTCTTTTTATTTTTATTGTTTGCTGCTTTGTTGCATTTACTTTTTGTTTTGTGTTCAATTACTCGTTACCCAAAACTCCAATAAAAAACCAGTCACTTGGAATTACCCATGTGACTGGCCAGAAAATGTATTATTTAATAGGTCAACCCTATAAAAAGACCACATGGATAATTTCCTAATCCATGTGGCGTTTAGTCGAAGTTAAGTACGCCTATCATGGATGCAAGTTTGCTTGCGCGCTTGCATCCAATCTAGACACAACCGCTATCCGAAATAGTCGTAATAATAGGCATTATTCAATTGTTTAGTAAATGACTGGGTCATAACCGCACCTATATCTCTTTCTTGATAACTGATTGTCGTTTATACTACACTCATAATAATTTAATGTCAAACAAAAATATTACTTTTTTGTTTTAAGCAATTGTTCCTTCAACGGTCACAAGATCATCCTTGCCGTTCTGATCAACGATGGCACCGATTGCAGCAGTAATGCCCTTCACGATGTCTTCGAGGTTCATTGAAGGTGTTCCTGGACGATTGACAACTTGTTCAGGTAAGAATGGGATGTGCATGAAACCGGCTTTAATATTAGCGAACTCTTTGTCCCGCATATATTGCACTTGGTACATGATGTGGTTGCAGACGTAAGTCCCAGCTGAGTTCGAAACCGAGGCTGGCAAGCCGGCATCACGAATTGCCCGGGTCATTGCTTTAATTGGTAATTGGGTAAAGTAGGCAGGTTCGCCGTCTTCATGAATCGTGTGATTAAGTGGTTGGTAGCCGTCGTTATCTTCGATTCGACCATCATCCAAGTTAATTGCAACACGTTCTGGAGTTAACTCAAAGCGTCCCCCAGCTTGTCCGATGTTTAAGACATAGTCCGGATGCTCTTTTTTGATTGCTTCTTCCACAACCTTAGCAGACTTGTTGAAGACAGTTGGAATTTCCAACTTCACGATTTCTGCGCCGTGAATTTCATCAGGCAATAATTTAACTGCTTCAATAGCAGGATTAATTTTGTCTCCACCAAATGGATCAAAACCAGTTACTAAAATTTTCATAGTTAACCTCTTCTATTTTGATTTGATCAAAGTACAAACTCTTGTCTTGTATTCTACACCCTTCACGAATTAAAAGGCTAAGAAGTACATCAAGAATACTTGGGCAACTAACATGGTAACCGCAATAGGTGCTTGTTGCTTGATGACACCCATGTTGTCCTTCATTTCCATTAAGGCAACTGGCAAACTATTGAAGTTTGCGGCCATTGGAGTAAGTAAGGTACCACAGTAACCACTGGTCATCCCGATAGCAGCGACGACGGCAGGGTTACCACCCTGTGCTACAACGAAGGGAACACCAATAGCAGCGGTAATTACTGTGAAGGCTGCAAAACCG
>CAMJXI010000064.1 GCA_946409675.1 uncultured Lactobacillus sp.
TCACCAGGTTCTGAAGGTAAAGCAAACTTAACGCGCCGGCCACGGTCATAGGTCATGACACGAACACGACCATAGGTGTTACCAACAACGATTGGGTCCCCAACATGTAAAGTACCTTGTTGCACGAGTAATGAGGCAACAGGTCCCTTACCCTTATCAAGACGAGCTTCGATAACAGTACCGATAGCTTTTTGATCAGGATTAGCCTTTAATTCGAGCACGTCGGCTTGTAAAAGAACCATTTGGAGTAATTCGTCGATGTTCGAACCTTGTTTAGCAGAAATCTTAACGAAGATGGTTTCACCACCCCATTCTTCTGGTACAAGGCCGTATTCCATCAATTGTTCCATGACGTGGTTAGGATTTGCATCTGGCTTATCAATCTTGTTAACAGCGACGATTAATGGTGCACCGGCAGCTTTAGCATGGTTGATAGCTTCGATTGTTTGTGGCATTACACCATCGTCTGCAGCAACAACTAAGATGATGATATCGGTGATATCAGCACCACGAGCACGCATGTTAGTAAATGCCGCATGTCCTGGGGTATCCAAGAAAGTAATCAAGCGGTCATCAAGCTTAACTTGGTAAGCACCGATATGTTGGGTGATACCGCCAGCTTCGCCTTCGGTAACATGTGAGTTACGAAGTTGATCAAGCAAGGTGGTCTTACCATGGTCAACGTGTCCCATGATGGTAACTACTGGTGGACGATTAACTTGGTTTTCAGTACTCTTGATTTCTTCTTCAAAGAAAGTATCGATATCAGAAATATCTTCTTCAATCTTTTCTTCTGCTTTGATTCCGTAATCTTCAGCGACTAATTCAATCGTATCTTTATCAAGTGATTGGTTTTGGTTGATCATCACACCAAGCATGAAGAGTTTCTTCACGATTTCAGCTGGTTCACGGTGAAGTAATTTACCTAGGTCTTGAGCGTTCATGCCTTCAGAGAAAATAAGTACTTCTGGCAATGGACGATCCTTACGTTGTGGCATTTCCTTCTTCTTAACAATGGTTTCACGTTTACGATTATTGTTGTTTTTACGTTTGCGTGACCAGTCTTGTTTTCTAAATGCAGGTTTATCAGAGTTACGGAAGTTCTTCTTCCGAGTTTCTGTAGCCGGTTTAGCTGCTGATGGAGCAGTTACTGGTGCAACATTTGGTCTAGTGTTGTTAGGTCTAGTATTTGGTCTTGCTTCGTTAGCAGGACGTGTTGTATTAGATTTTGAAGCACTAGTAGTAGGTTTATTAGTGTTAGGTTTGTTCGTCTTTGGACGAGCATTTGCAGGGCGTTGGCTGCGAGCTTCTTGTCTTTGCTTAGCTACACGTTCGTCTTCACGTTGCAATTCCTTGTATTGTTCCAAATGAGCGGCGGCATTAATTCTTGCTGGTACCTTTGGTTGATCGTTGTTGGGGCGGTTGCCACGATAATTGTTTTGGTTATTATTGCGGTTTTGTCCTTGACGATTTTGGTTGTTGTTGCGGTTTTGACCGTTTTGGTTGTTATTCCGGTTTTGGCCTTGACCATTTTGGTTGTTTCTTTGGTTGTTGTTATTGTTGTTGCGTGGGCGATTGCCTTGGATTTGTGTGTTTGTTTGCGGATGGCGCACAGACTTCGCACTAATCTTAATCTTAGCCTTTTCGCCAGGTTTTGCAGCAGCGATAGGTTTGTCAGTAGCAGGCTTAGCAGCTGGAGTAGTCTTTTGTGCTGGTTTTTCAACTTTAGTAGTTGCGGCTGCCTTTGATGCAGCAGGTTTCTTAGCAGGATTTTTCTTGCTCAAAGCCGTTTGCAATGCTTTTTCTTGTGTATCTTCAAGAGATGACATATGACTTTTGACATCAAAACCCAATTCTTTGGCTTTATCGACAACTACTTTGTTATCAACACCTAATTCTTTAGCTAACTCATAAATTCTTACTTTCGTCATCTAATCACACTCCTTGATTAATTAATTTTAACAATGCTTTGGCAAACCCACGATCTGTCACGGCAAGTATTTTCCGCTGCTTACCTATCGCCTGAGATAATTCCACGTCAGTCAATTCTTCAACCAACGTTAAATCATATTTGTTTGTCATGAATGTCAATTCTTTAACAGTATTTTCACTCGCGTCTTGGGCCAAAAATACTAACTTTGCTTGTTCTTGTTTAATGCTACCTAAAACTAGATCATTACCGCTTGTAATTTTACCAGCTTTTTGGGCAAGTCCAAGTAAATTTAAAACTTTTTGTTTATTTTCGATCAATGATTGTCCCCAAATAATTCTACACGCGCCTTTTTATGCTCAACATAGTTGAATAATTCTTCATAAAAATCTGCGGAAACCTTAGTCTTTAAGGCCTTTTCGATAACTTGATTTTTCTTAGCTTGTTCGATTACTTCAGGCAAAAGTGAAACGTAAGCTCCGCGACCAGGTAATTTACCATTTGCATCAACGCTTAATTCGCCTTCCTTGTTTAAAACAATTCTAACTAATTCTTTTTTAGGGCGCATTTCGTTGGTTAACAAATCCTTGCGCATTGGAATTTTTCGTGTTTTCAAAATTCTCACCTACTATTCTTCAGTTGCTGTTACTTCGTCAGTATTTTCGTCTGATTCTGCGGCAGCATTATCTTCTACGTCAGTATCGTCTGCAACTTCGTTTTCGTCATCGGCTTCTTCGACCACATCACCTGCATCGATATCTGCTTGACCTTCAGCAATTTCTTCATCAAGTTGGTTGTCGTAATTTTCATCAGCAACATCACTCGTATCGCTATCATCATCAACGAATTCAACTTCGGATTCTGGCTTAATATCAATCTTGTAACCAGTAAGACGAGCAGCTAAACGAACGTTTTGTCCTTTTTTACCGATTGCAAGTGACAATTGATAGTCAGGCACAATCACAAGGCAACTGTTGCTTTCTTCGTCAAATTGCACGGCGATTACTTCTGCTGGGTTCAAAGCGTTAGCAATGTAATCAGAAGGATCTTCTTCGTATTTCACGATATCCATGTTTTCACCATGAAGTTCATTCACGATGTTTTGGACACGCGAACCACGAGGTCCAACACTAGTACCGATTGGATCGATATCAGGGTTGTCAGATTTAACGGCAATCTTAGTCCGGTCGCCTGCTTCACGCGCGATTGAGACGATTTCAACAGTTCCATCATAAATTTCGGGAACTTCTTGTTCAAAAAGTCGTTTAACTAAGTTAGGGCTAGTCCGTGAAACGTTGATTTGTGGTCCACGTGAATCCATACCGACATTTGTCACCAAGACTTTAACGCGATCTTGGGGATTGTAATGTTCGTTTGGCATTTGATCGTTCTTTGCCATGATTACGTCGATACGACCAATGTTGATGTAAACGTAACGGTTATCTTTTCTTTGAACAATTCCTGAAACAACTTCATCAAGATATTGTTCATATTCACTGATGATGTTAGCACGTTCTGCTTCGCGAATCCGTTGCATGATTACTTGTTTAGCAGTTTGAGCGGCAATCCGGCCGAAATCCTTAGGTGTAACTTCAAAACGAATTTCATCACCTAATTCATAAGCTTTGTTGATTGCTAAAGCATCAGTCAAGCTCACTTCCAAACGGTCATCTTGCACTTCTTCAACGACAGTCTTCACGGCACAGGCTTTGATGTTCCCCTTCTTTTCGTCAAATTTAACTTCAACGTTTTGTGCTTGACCGTAGTTTTTCTTGTAAGCTGCCACAAGTGCAGATTCAAGTGCTTCAATGATTACTTCTTTTTTGATTCCTTTTTCGCGTTCCAGTGAATCGAACGCTTCTAACATTTCCTTTGACATTTTTTATACCTTCCTAAAATTCAATGGCAAATCGACTACTTGCGATATTCTCCCGGGGAATAACAATCTCTTTAGTTCTGGTTTTAACTTTAATTTGAATTTGAATTTCATCTTCGTCCATTTTTTGTAAAACGCCTTCGAAAATCTTTTGGCCATCAAGTTTTTGGTAAAGCTTGACGTGGATAAAGTTGTTTAAGGCTTTATCCCAATCGTTCTGGTTTTTCAAAGGACGCTCAAGGCCTGGTGATGAAACTTCGAGCAAATAAGCTACCGGAAAGGGATCTGGTTCAAGTGAATCTAAAGCTTCACTGATTAATTCACTAGTTGCTGCAATCTCTTCGATATCTATCCCGTTTTCTTTATCCAGGTAGATTCGCAGATAATAGCTTGAACCTTCTTTTACATATTCAACGTCAACCAACTCCAAATTTCTTTCGTCGGCAATTGGTTGAACTAGGTCGTGAACAATCTTTTCTACTTCTGCCAAAATTAGCCCCTTTCTGCAATAAAAAGAGTGAGCATTTCTGCTCACTCGAACCTTAATTCATCTTAAATATAGTAGCACATAATAGCCGTAAGTGCAAACAATACGCTAAATATCCGTGTTTTCTAGAAGAGTGAAAGTTGATTTTCTTCAGGTAAATGATTAACCACCTGGTTGTCTTTCAAATATTCCATGATTGTCTTCGAAATTTTACCACGATTGGCAAGGTCTTCTTGCGACAAGAACGGTTTCTCTTCACGAGCAGCGATGATTTGTTTTGCAACGTTATCACCCAGGCCAGGAATGGCGTTAAATGGTGCCAAAATTGTTTTGTCATCGACGATCGTAAAGTCTTTAGCATCAGAGAGGTTAACGTCGACCATCTTGATGTTAAAGCCCCGTTCAAGACACTCGTTAGCTAGTTCAAGAACAGTTAAGCTGTTTTTTTCTTTGGTGCTGGCATCATTACCCTTATCGGTAATTTCTTTCATGGCAGCCTTGACAGAGGCCTTACCGCGGCTCATTGCAACCAGATTGAAATCGTCGGCACGGACACTAAAGTAAGCCGTGTAATACATGATTGGGTAATAAACCTTGAACCAAGCTATCCGGAGTGCCATCAAAATGTAGGCTGTCGCATGGGCTTTAGGGAACATGTACTTAATCTTGAGACAAGAATCGATGTACCAATCGGGAATGTTCTCGTTGGCCTTCATAATCTCTTGCCACTCGTCTTTAATTCCCTTACCTTTACGGACACTTTCCATGATGCCAAAAGCCACTTCATCGTCAACACCCCAGTGAATCAAGTCCATCATGATGTTGTCCCGACAACCAATAACGTCTTTCAAAGTGACGACGCCTTGACTAATGAGCTCTTCGGCATTACCAAGCCAAACGTCGGTCCCATGTGAAAGCCCAGAAATCTGTAAGAGTTCTGAGAAGCTATCAGGGTTAGTTTCTTCAAGCATTCCGCGGACAAATTTGGTCCCAAATTCTGGGACCCCTAAGGTACCGGTTTTTGAGAAGATTTGATCTGGTGTGACTCCAAGTGATTCAGTGCCAGAGAAGAGTTTCATGACACCTGGATCATCGGTTGGAATTGATTTTGGTTCAACCCCAGATAAATCTTGGAGCATTCTGATCATAGTCGGATCATCATGTCCTAAAATATCGAGTTTTAAGATATTATCGTGAATTGAATGGAAGTCAAAATGTGTGGTTTTCCAAGCAGCGTTTTGGTCATCGGCTGGATATTGAATCGGTGTGAAATCATAGATATCCAAGTCTTCAGGGACAACGATGATGCCGGCCGGATGTTGTCCGGTCGTCCGCTTAACACCAGTCGTACCGGTAGCTAGACGATCTAGCTCGGCATTCTTTAGATGTAAGCCCATTTCTTCTTCGTAATGCTTCACGTAACCAAAAGCGGTTTTGTCGGCGACAGTCGCAATTGTACCGGCACGAAAAACGTGGTCTTCCCCAAACAAAACTTTGGTGTAGTTATGGGCAACTGGTTGATAGTCCCCTGAGAAGTTTAGATCGATATCAGGGACTTTGTTCCCGGTAAAGCCTAAGAAAGTTGCAAACGGAATATCATGGCCGTCTTTGACTAAGTCTGTTTGACAGTTGGGACATTTTTTATCGGGTAAATCAAAACCGGAACCATACTCACCTTTGGTAAAGAATTCGGAGTACTTACAGTTAGGACAACGATAATGCGGTGGTAATGGGTTAACCTCAGTGATACCAGTCATGGTGGCCACTAAACTAGAGCCAACAGAACCACGGGAACCAACCAAGTAACCATCTTTGTTAGATTTATAAACGAGTTTTTGGGAAATCAGGTAGATAACGCTAAAACCGTTTTTGATGATTGAATGTAACTCTAGGTCTAAACGATCAGCGACAATCTTAGGCAGTTCTTCACCGTATAACTCATGTGCCTTGTTTTTGGTCAGGCGTTGAATATCGTCTTCAGCCCCAGGCATATCAGGGGTATAAAGCTTGCCTTTAACGGGCACGACATTGTCGGTTGAGTCAGCAATCAAATTAGGATTGTCGATCACAATCTTTTGCCGCGTGTTTTCGGGCAAGAAACTAAAGGAATCGAGCATTTCTTGGGTGGTGCGGAAATAGAGTTCGGGTAATTTTTGGCGTC
>CAMJXI010000065.1 GCA_946409675.1 uncultured Lactobacillus sp.
CGACCACCGAGATCTACACTCTTTCCCTACACGACGCTCTTCCGATCTCCTGTTGATATCTTGGCTCACGTAACTTGGAAAATCTCTGGTTTCCCTAAAGAACGTGTTATTGGTTCAGGTACTTCTCTTGACACAGGTCGTCTTCGTCGTCGTGTCGGACTTATGGAAAATGTTGATCCTCGTGACGTTAATGCTTACATGCTTGGCGAACACGGTGACACAGAATTCCCAGCATGGTCTGCTGCAACTGTTGGTGGCGTAAAAGTTACTGACTGGGTTAAAGCTCATCCAGAAGTTGGCGAAAACAAACTTGACGAAATTGGCGTTCAAGTACGTGATGGTGCTTACGAAATTATCAACCTTAAGGGTGCTACTTTCTACGGTATCGGTACAGCTCTTGCTCGCATAGTTAAAGCAATCTTAAACGACGAACATGCAGTATTGCCACTTGGCGTTTTAGTTGATGGTGAATATGGTTTACACGATCTTCATATCGGTACTCCAGCTGTTATCGGCCGTAAAGGTTTGGAACAAATCATCGAAATTCCTTTAGATGATAAAGAAAAAGAATTGATGGCTGCTTCTGCTAAACAACTTAAAGATGTTATGGGCAAAGCTCTTTCAGAAACAACAATCAAAACTCGTCAATAATCGACAATTGAAAGTGCCTATCGGGCACTTTTTTTTTGCCATTCGCTAATAAATTAAATTAATTCCCCGTTTTTAATTTATTTTTAATAATTAATATGTTACAATTTTAGAGTAAATACACATTGGAGGTCAAGATGTATGCTGATTAAATCTCTTGTACAAAAGAAAGATTACTTAACAACAGTTTCTGAAACTGCAACCCTAGAAGAAGCCCTTAAGATTCTTGAGGATTCTGGTTTTCGTTGTGTACCAATTCTCGATCCAACCGGAAAAATTTTCCGCGGTAACATTTACAAAATGCACATCTACCGTCATAAGTCACAAGGCGGTGATATGACTCTTCCTGTTACTTACCTTTTGAAAAATGCGACGAAGACAATTCACGTCAACTCACCATTTTTCCAAGTCTTCTTCAATATTAAGGACTTACCTTATATTGCCGTTCTTGAAGAAGATAATCAATTTTATGGTATTTTAACTCATGCCAAATTACTTGATATGTTGTCTGAAGCTTGGAACATTAAAGTCGGAAGTTATGTTTTGACTACTGTTTCTGGTGGGGATCAAGGCGACTTAACCAAGATGTCTAAGATTATTTCGAAGTATGCTTCGATTGCCGGCTGTATCACACTTGATGCAAACCGTGATGAATTCGTCCGTCGGACCCTCTTCACCTTACCTGCTGGTGTTTCAAAGACTACTTTAGAAAATATCATCGATAAGCTTGAGAAAAAAGGCTTTGTTGTTTCTGAGATTGAAGATTTACAAACTGGTAAAACTTTACGCGAAGATAACAAAAACTACCGTTAAAATATAAACAAGTTAAAAACAACTGTTAATGCAGTAACAAAATAAAGATGCAATCTGATATTTCTCAGATTGCATCTTTTTGTATCCTAGTAATAAATTCGCGGTAAGCGACTGGTAAACAAGCAAGCCACCTCATAATGAATTGTACCAATTTTATCTGCAGCAGCCTTCAACGAGTTTTTGGCGGTTGGATTAGCCGAAATTAGCTCGACTGGCGTACCCACCGGTAGCTCATTGGGTAACTTAACCATGAATTGGTCCATACAGATTCGACCAACGATTGGGCAGTAGATATCGCCCACTTTGACTTCGAATCCTTGTAATGAACGTTGCCACCCATCGGCGTAGCCAACCGGAACAGTGCCAATCCATTCGTCACCTTCAGCGACATAAGTTGAACCATAACTGACACCACTACCTTTGTGAATCTGCTTCACAAAGGAAAGTGCGGTCGTTAAGCTTAGCGCTGGCTTAATTTCAAAAGGCGGCACTAAGTCGGTTGCGCCTGGTGCACTTGAAGGGTTCAAGCCATAAATTCCAATCCCAAAACGCACGAGGTCGCTGTGACAAGCTTCATGAAAGAGGCTCGTTGCGGTATTGGCCACGTGAATGTATTTGGGCTCAACACGTAATAACGATTTCAAGTGGTTGAAACGACCTACTTGATAGTTGAAGTAGTCGGTTTGAGCAGTATCGGCTGAAGCAAAATGGGTAAACATTCCTTCTACTTCAAACTCAGCTTGATGGTCGTTCAGGTAATCATTAGCGGCGACAAATTCTTCGTCTTCGATAAAGCCGATGCGACTCATGCCAGAATCGATTGCTAAATGGATCTTTAATTGTTTAGTCTGTTCTTGTAAGTCGTTTGTGGATTCTTGTAACCAACTTAAGCTTCCCACAGAAAGAGAGACGTTATTCTCACTTGCAAGTACTGCATCTTTTGGTTCAGTGATGCCGAGCACTAAGATTGGTTGGTCTAAGCCAGCTTGTCTGAGCTCTAGTGCCTCATCAAGGACGGCCACACAAAAACCGGTCGCCCCATTTTCTGCGGCAGTTTTGGCAACAGGGACTGCTCCATGGCCATAGCCATTGGCCTTCACGACGGCAAACATCTGTGTTCCTCCAGGAAGTCGGCTGACTTCATTTTTAACGTTCTGGGCAATTGCACCCAAGTTGATCTTCAATTGTGCATTGCGATGACTTGCGACTACCACGATTAATCCTCCAAAATTACCATTGAAATAAGATTTTGTTCAGTATGCGAAATCGCCGTAAAGATATTGCCGGTGTACTTCGTGCAGGTCGTTTCGGGTTTGCCAACTTCATTATTCAAGGTCTCAATATCTTGGAAAGAAACGGCAGCACCCAGACCAGTACCAAATGCCTTGGCGAATGATTCCTTCACGGAAAAACGCCCGGCTAAAAAACGAGTCTGGGGTAAGCCACTCAATCGCTCGTATGCAGCATATTCTGCCGTTGTCAGCACTTTTTTAGCAAAGGCGTCATTGTTACGCACTTCTCTACCAAACCGTGCCAGTTCAACAATATCGTTGCCCACACCTTTAATCATGTCCTTACCTCCTACTAGTAGTCTGTTAGTCTTACCAATTATTATAACAAAAAAAGAACCAACTGAATCATCAGTTAGTTCTAGTTTAGAAATCATTAAATTATTTCTTCTTGATAGTGAATTCGTGGTTGCCACCGTTTGAACGGCGGTCGTTGCTACGGCCTTCACCATTAGAACGACGATCATCACGATGACCACCGTAGCCACCGCTACGACGTGAGTCGTTTGAACGTGAATCGTTTGAGCGACGGTCATCACGACGACCACCATAGCCGCCACTACGACGTGAGTCGTTTGAACGTGAATCGCCTGAGCGACGTTCGTCACGACGGTCATTACCAGTGTTTGACTTACGTCCTGGACGTGAGTTACGGTCTGAACCTTGTTTAAAGTTACGACCACCCTTACGGCGGTTAGAACCAGTCTTACCACCACCATTACCACGGTATGGCAATGGACGTTCTGGGGTAATCTTAACTGGAACAGAAGTTGAGTCTTTACTAATTTCTTTCAAGTATGCAGCAACTAAGTCTTTTGCATCGAAAGTAGTCAATAATTCTTCAGCATCTTCAGCGTAACGTGAAAGATCTGAGTTTTCAACTTCATCCTTGATTTGTGCTTTTGCAGAAACCAATTGGCCCTTCAAAGCTTCTTCATCTGAAGGTGGACGAAGTGAAGTCATCTTCTTCTTAGTTAATTCTTCGATAGTACGTAAGTATCCCATTTCGTTTGGTGTAACGAATGTGATTGACATACCAGAGTTACCGGCACGGCCAGTACGGCCAATACGGTGAACATAACTTTCTGGATCTTGCGGAATATCAAAGTTATAAACGTGTGATAAAGCAGAAACATCAAGACCACGAGCAGCAACGTCAGTTGCAACAAGGATATCAAGTTTACCGGCTTTAAATTGTTTCAAGACTGACAAACGTTTTTGTTGTGAAAGATCACCATGGATACCTTCAGCGTTGTAACCACGATCTTGTAAACCACGTGTTAATTCGTCAACACGACGTTTAGTACGACCGAAGACAAGTGCCAAATCAGGATCTTGAACATCCATCAAGCGAGTCATGAAATCAAATTTTTCGTATTCTTTAGCGCGGACGAAGTATTGGTCGATTAAATCAGCAGTTAATTCTTTTGCCTTAATCTTAACAATCTTAGGTTCGTGCATGAATTTTTCACCAATTCTTTGGATTGGCTTAGGCATTGTTGCAGAGAACAACAATGTTTGGTGATTGTTTTGGACGTTTGAAAGGATACTTTCGATGTCTTCAACGAATCCCATGTCAAGCATTTCGTCGGCTTCATCAAGCACAACTGTCTTAACATCGTGTAACTTAACAGTTCCACGTTTGATATGGTCGAGTAAACGACCTGGTGTCCCTACAAGAATTTCAGGGATTTGTTTTAATGCACGGATTTGGCGAGAAATATCTGCACCACCGTAAACTACTTGAACTTTAGCCTTTTGATCACGGCCAAGTCTGAATAATTCTTCTTGAGTTTGGATTGCAAGTTCACGTGTTGGTGAAATTACGATTGCTTGAATAGATTTTGCGTCTTTTTCAAGATTTTGTAAGATAGGTAAACCAAAGGCAGCGGTTTTACCAGTACCTGTTTGGGCTTGACCAATAACGTCGTCGCCATTTAACACTAATGGAATAGTTTCTGCTTGGATTGGGGTTGCTTCCTCAAAGCCTGAGCGTTGAATTGCCTTTAAGATTGACTCGTTTAAGCCTAGTTGATCAAATTTCAAAAAAATCCTCCTATAATAAGGAATCTAGCACATGGTCTAGATTCATGCTGTGACTACCTTTAAGCATGACAATATCATCTTCATGGATGTTATCGCGCAGCTCGTTGATCAACAACTGTTGTTGATCTTTTTCAAAGTGGTGCAATTTTGCTGGTGAAAACTTAGACTTTAAAGCAGTCGCTAAATTTTCCATTAAGGCCCCGTACAAAAAGACTTGATCGATATGTTTCGGATCAATCTCTCGGGCTAACTCTGCATGTAGTTCGGGCGCATGTTCACCCAATTCAAGCATATCTGCAAGAACAACAATTCGTTGTCCTGATTTTTTGCGATGTACTGCAGAAAATGATTTCAATACCGCTAAAGCGGCCGTGGGGTTCGAGTTATAGATATCATCCAAGATATCTTCACCCGCATCCCCCCTACGCCACTGCATTCTGTTTTGAGTCGGCGTGAAATTAGCGAGCGCTTTGTTAATCGTCGTTAATTTTTCATGGAAGTGTTCACCAACCAAAATTGCCGCTAAGGTATTGGATACATTATGTTTACCAATTAGTGGAATTCTAAACTTATCTTCGCTAGTTTGAATATAGAAAGAAGCATGACGCTTATAAGATTGAATCCGATCTGCAAAAATTGTGTTTGTACTATTAAAACCAAAGGTCTTTTGTTCTTGTTCGACGCTTGTTGCCAAGTTCGTTAACAAGGGTTCATCACCGTTGTAAATGAAAATTCCATCCTCTTTCAAGCCATGGGTAATTTCCATTTTTGCTTCAGCGATTTTCTCTCTGGTTCCAAAGAATTCGATATGGGCTTCACCAATCATCGTCAGTACGGCGACGTCAGGTTGCACAAGCTTACTTAAGTAATCGAGTTGACCCGGACGGTCCATTCCCATTTCAAGGACTAAGATTTCGGTATTCATGCGCATTTGTAAAATGGTCATGGGTACGCCGATCTCGTTATTGAAGTTACCGTTGGTGGCATGAACGTTATATTCATGACCAAGCACACCGGCTATCATATCTTTAGTAGTAGTCTTACCATTGCTGCCGCTAATAGCGACAACCTTTGGGTCGACTTTTCTCAAGTAGTACTGTGCCAATTTTTGCAAAGCAACAAGAGTATTTTCAACTTTCAAAACTGGGAAATCTTGTGGAACAGCACCATGGTCGGCTTGCCAAAGACTAGCCAGTGCTCCCCCATCCATTGCTTTGGTGATAAAATCGTGGCCGTCACGTTCGCCAATTAAAGGGACGAACAATGAACCGGCTTCAATCTTGCGACTGTCGAATTCTACACCACATATTTCCAAATCCTGAAACTTATCATTATTACATGTTGCGTCGATTGCTTTAGCAATCTCGGAAAGCATCATTTTCATTTCAAAACTCCTGCACTAAAAATTGCACAAACAATATTATACGATTTTTAATTACTAATTGAAAGCTTATGCGACTAAATACTTGTAAAATAGCGCATACACGCGTAAAATTATATTTTATATTTAAAAATCAAAGAAGGCACTCATGGTAAAACTACCCTATGAACTAAGAAAAAACGAGTCGAAAAATCCAGTCCAGCGACAAAATTTCCGAACCACATAACGTGTAAATTTTGCTTCCAGACTG